>NZ_BAAAMU010000006.1:5191-67956 GCF_039529435.1 Nonomuraea maheshkhaliensis | reverse complement strand
CCGACGCGGAGCCACGTACCGACGCGGAGCCACGTACCGACGCGGAGCCACGTACGGGCCCGAAGCCACACACCGACACGGAGCGCCGGCCCCGACCGAAGACCAGGCCACCGCCGGCCTTCGCTCAGACCTTGCCGGCTCGGATTCTGGCCAGCCAGTCGCCGGCCTCCGTGAACTCCAGGTTGGAGGTGCCGGGCTTGATCTGGGGTGCGATGCCGTCGGCGCGGGGGTAGCTGCCGAGGAAGCGGACCTCGCCGCAGATGCGGTGCAGGCCGGCGATGGCCTCCCCGACGCGGGCGTCGGCGACGTGGCCCTCGAAGTCGAAGTGGAAGAAGTAGCGCCCGATGCCGCCCCCGGTCGGCCGGGACTCGATGCGGGTCAGGTTGACCCCGCGCACCGAGAACTCGGTCAGCATCTCCAGCAGGGCGCCCGGGTGGTCGTCGGCCAGGAAGACCACGAGCGAGGTGCGGTCGGAGCCGGTCGGGTCGGGCAGCGGGCCTGGACGGCCGACTCGGACGAACCTGGTCACGGTGTCGGATCTGTCGCCGATGTCGGTGGCCAGCTCCACCAGCCCGTAGTGCTCGCCGGCGATGCGGGCGGCGATGGCGGCGTCATAGGGCGAACCGGGCAGCGAGACCTCCTGCGCGGCGGCGGCGGTCGAGGGCGCGGCCACCATGACGGCGTCGGGCAGCTCACGCGCGAGGAAGGCGCGGGTCTGGGTGATGGCCGCGGGATGCGTGTAGACCCGTTTGATGTGCGGAATCTCGGTGCCCGGGCGCGCCAGCAGCGAGAACTGCACCGGCAGCAGCAGCTCGGCGGTGATCAGCAGCGGCTCGCCCCAGGCGAACTCGTCGAGCGTCGTGGTGATCGCGCCCTCGATCGAGTTTTCCAGCGGCACCACCGCGCCGTCGGTGTCGCCCGCGCGGGCGGCGTTGAGCGCCGCGCTCACGGTGGCGCAGGGCAGCCGCTCGGCGGTGGGGTCGAGCAGGCGCAGGGCCTCTTCGGTGAAGGTCCCTTCCGGCCCGAGGTAGGCGAGTCTGGGCATGCGTCCAGGGTATCCGCAGGTGGAGAGCGCCTGCGGCCGTTTCTTCCCACGGCGTATCCGCAGGTCGAGGGCCCTGCGCAGGCGCTCTGCGGATCTGGGGAGAAGGTCGCTCGGCACCTCCGGGCGGCGACCTGCCCAGGCGGTCAACAGACCTCGGGGGGAAGTCGGTCGGCAGCTCCGGGCGGCAACCTGCGCGGGCGGTCGACAGACCTCGGGCGATCCGTGGGCGCCGCCCGGCGGCCTGGCCCGGTGGTCAGTAGGTCTCGGAAGGGCGCGGTGTGACGAAGGGGCCCAGGCCGAGCCGGGCGGCTCGTACCGCGTCCTCCTCCTCCGGCGACAGCGGCTGCTGCCCTCGCCCCCCGACCACAGGCCGTACGTACGTGCGCGTCTCGCTGCGTCCGTTGATGGACGTCAGCACGATCCCGTCACCCAGCCCGTTGATCATCGCCACCGAGAACGACAGCCGCCCGGTCATCTCGGACAGGGCGTCGTACCGGCACACGGCCACGTCCCGGATGGCCCTGAGGTCGCCCGGGGCCTCGCTGCTCTGCCGGACGAGCATGCGCCGGCACTCCTCCATCGTGGCTCTGGCCTGCCGCAACGCCAGAAAGCCGATCGACACGCCGGTGGCCCCGGCGACCACGCCCACGATCACCCAAGTGGTAACGAGCACGGCACAGAGGGTAATGGCTGTGTCAAGCCGGCTCACGGCGTTTCGGCAGCCAGGACACCAACAACCACACCAGGGCCAGCGCTCCCAGGCCGAACCCGTTCTGCACGATCTTGCCCAGTACCAGGCTGACGCCCGGAATGTCGGCCGCCTTGAGCGAGACCCCCCACCACGGGACGGGCACCACGTAGTACAGCCACACCCCGGCGGCGACGCGCAGCCTGACCGGGTCGCGGCCGTCGCCGACGATCGCAGCCAGCACCACGACCACCCAGGCCAGGTGGTGGATCCACGCGACCGGCGACAGCAGCACGGCCATCAGCCCCACGAGCGCGACCGCGGTGAGCGAATCACCCGTCCGGTACGCCTCCCGCGCCCCCCTGAAGCCGTACCATCCGACGGCCGCCACGACCGCCACCCAGATCACGGACGTGAGCAGGTCGGGCAGGTACAACCGGATCAGCATGCCCCTGATCGACTGGTTGGTGGTGGCCGCGTTCGCGCCGAGCCGCTCGGGATCGAGCAGCGCCGAGAACCAGAAGTCGGCCGCGTCCTGCGGAATCACCGCGAACGGCAGCAGCGTGAGCACCGCCGCCGCGAACGACGCCATGAAGAACGTCCGCCACTGCCTGGTGATCAGCAGGTAGATCAGGAAGACGCCCGGAGTCAGCTTGACGGCCGTGGCCAGCCCGATCAGGAACCCGCGCGGCCACCAGGGCCGCCTGGCCACGCAATCGGCCACGCACAGGGCGACCAGCAGGATGTCCACCTGTCCGAACCGCACCTGGTCCCTGATCGGCATCAGGTACGCGCACGCCACCATGAGCAGCCCGAACACCCACGGCGCGTGCTTCCGCAGCCGCGGCTCCTCCAGCACCTGCCGGAACGAGAACCCGACCGTCACGGCCAGCGCCACGTAGATCCCGGCCGTCCACACCCACTGCGCCGTGACCCACGACATCCCGGCCAGCGCCACGGCCAGCATGGCCGCGACGGGCGGATAGGTGAACGGCAGCAACTGCGGGGCGGGCGTGACGTAGTCGTACACCGGCCGGCCTTCGAGCAGCATCTGCCCGCCGGTACGGTAAACGTCCAGGTCGACCAGCCGTTGGTCGTCGGGATTGGTGAGCCAGGTGTGCACCAGCGGCGCCACGGCCGCCGCGACGGCGAGCGCCACGATCACCCACGCCCACCACTGCCGCCGCGTCACCCGCACCTCGCCACTTGTCACGGTGTGGCACGTTACCGTGGCTGTTGTTGATCGAGGGGCACACATGGGGAGTCCGTACATGCCGAACGCCACGCCGCACCCGCTCCAGGGCCGGCACGGAGCGCGCCACCACCCCAGCCCTCGCCTGCCTTCTCCCTTTCCTGGCCGCAGATTCGCCCGCTCCCTCACCACCGCCCTGCTCGCCCTCTCCCTCACCCCCCTCCTGGCCGCCCCCGCCGCAGCCACCTCGTCGTCCGATTCAGGTAAGCGTTCAAGCGCGCACGCGGGCAACGCACCCAAATCCGCCACCCTCGGGACCGCCTTCGTTGGCTCCTCCGCCTCCGCGGCCTCTGTCGCGTCCCCCGGCCTTCCCGCCGTCGTCACTTCCTCTTCCAGCACCGGTACGGCTCAGGCACAGGCCGGGGCCATCGGGCAGGTGGTCATCGCCGGCGTGCCGGGACTGGAGTGGAGCGACCTGGACGAGGCCAGGACCCCCAACCTGTGGCGCCTCGTCGCCCAAGGCGCTTCGGCCTCGCTCTCGACCCGTGCCGTGCCGCCCCCTGACCGTGGCATCACCTGCCCCATCGCCGGGTGGCTGACCGTATCGGCAGGTCAGCGGGCCGGTACGGCGAGCAAGGGCTGCCCGGAGCCGCCGCGGCCCGAGCCCACCCCGCAGGGCGGTGCCACGGTGCCCGGGTGGAGTGCTCTGGCCGCGCACCAGGCGGAGACCGGTTACAACGCGCAGTTGGGCACGCTGGGGCAACTGGTGACGGACGGCGGCGGTAAGGTCGCCGCCATCGGCCCGGGTGCCGCACTGGCCGCAGCCGACAAGTCCGGAAATATCGCTAAATACGCACCCACTCCTGCTGACCTCGGCGACCCCGCCCCGTACAACCTGATCGTCCTGGAAGCCGCCGACCTCGCGAACGCCTGGGCGAAGCAGCCGCTCGACGAGTACGGGGTCCCCGTCTCTCTCGCCCCCGCCGCTCGCCAGGAGGCGGCGAAACGCGCTGACCAGCAGATCGGCGCGCTCCTCGGGCGGCTCCCCATCGACACCACTGTCCTGGTGGCCGGCGTCTCCGACGTGACCCCGAACGCCCACCTCCACGTCGCCATCGCCACCGGCCCGTCCCCGGACGGCCGGCCGTACCCGCACGGCTTCCTCACCGCCACCTCCACCCGCCAGGACGGCCTCGTCGCCATCACCGACCTGACCGCCACCGCCATCGACCTCCTGGGCCTGCCCGCCCAGCGCGCGGTGGTCGGCCGCCCGTGGCGCCCCGGTGGCGCGGCTCCTGCGACGCCGTCCGGCACGGTGAGCGAGCTCGCCGACGAGGACCTCGCCAGCCAGGTCCTGCGTGAGGTACGCGGCCCGTTCTTCGCCGTCTTCGTCACGATCCAGCTCCTCTTCTACGCCTTCGCCGCCCTGGCCCTCCGCCGCCGCCGTACCACCGCTGACGGCGCCACCCCCTCCGGCCCCGCCCACGCCTCATCACCCCCCGTCGAAGAAGCGGACGCCTCGCCCGCTTCAGCCGTACCGGACTCCGAGCCCACCCCGCAGACCCAGCCTGCGCACACCCCGGATCGCGCGGCACAGGACGGAGGCGGCGCGGACGGCACCGCCGCTCAGGCAGGGGATGATGACGTGGACGCCTCCGCGGGCGAGCTCGGGGGAGGTGGCCGGCCGCATGCGAGCACGTCCAAGCTGCTCGTCTCCGTGCAGATCGTCGCGGTCGTCAGCGGCGCCATCGCCGTCTCCACCTTCCTGGCCCAGCTCGTGCCCTGGTGGAGCCTGCCCGTGCCGATGCTGTCGGTGATCGTGACGATCCTGGCCATCGCCGGGCTCATCACCGCCGCCGCCTTCGCCGGCCCGTGGCGTGCGGACGTGCTCGGCCCGCTCACCGTCGTCTCCGCCGTCACCTCGGTCGCCCTCCTTCTCGATGTCATGACCGGCTCGAAACTGCAGGTCAACGCCGTGTCCGGTTACGAGCCGGTGACCGGGGGCCGCTTCTACGGCTTCAGCAACATCGCCTTCGCCATCTACGCCACCGGCACCGTTCTGGGGCTGGCCGGGGTGGCTCAGTGGTTGCTGCGCCGGGGGCTGCCCAGGGTCGTGGTCGTCGTCCTGTGCGGTCTGTACGGGGGGTTCGCGGTGTTCGCGGACGGATGGCCCTCCTGGGGTGCGGACTTCGGTGGGGTGCCGGCGTTCGTGATCGGTCTGGCCGTCTTCCTGATCCTGCTGTCGGGCAAGCGTGTCTCCCTGCTCCGGCTCGCGCTCGTGGGCCTGGCCGGGGTGGCGCTGGTGGGCGCCCTCTCCGTGTTCGACTGGTTGCGGCCCGACGCGGAACGCACCCATCTGGGCACCTTCGTCCAGCAGGTCATCGACGGGCAGGCGTGGACCGTGGTCGGCCGCAAGTTCGGCGCCATGATCGGCGTAACCGTGGGGAACTGGTCACTGACCCTCCTCTCGCTGGTCGCCCTGGCCTTCCTGTTCCTGGTGCTGGCCCGTCCTTCACGCTGGGGAGCCCCCGCCCTCGGCCAGGCCTACCACCGTGCCCCGACGCTCAGAGCCGGCCTCTTCGGGGCCCTGACGTCCGCCTTCGTCGGCTTCCTGATGAACGACTCGGGCATCGCCATCCCCGCTATGGCGTTGACCGTGGCCGTTCCGCTGACGCTGGCGGCGTGCGTCCGCGCCCTGCAGCTCTCCAAGCCCACACCACCAGCGCCACGGTCAGAGCCAGCAGAGCCCAGGCGAGCTGAGGCCTGACCACCTCCCTGAGCCACAGGAGGTCGGTGGGCTGCCCGTCCACCCGGGCGGGGAGGTAGGCCAGCGACAGGACCAGCAGGTGCGCGACCACGAACCCGTCGAGCGCCGAGGCCCCGACCAGGGCCAGCAGTCCGAAGGCCAGCCCGTCGTACCAGGGCAGGATGTACGGCGTCGCGAACAGGTAGGCCACCATCAGCCCGACCGCCACCACCGGCGCCTCCAGCCCGGTGCGGGGGGAGGGATGAGGCCCCAGCGCGCCGGAGCCCGTGCGGTGGGGTTCGGGGGAAGGCGGCGAGCCCCTGCGACGGGCACCGGTGTGTGCAGGCGACTCTGGGCGGCGGCCGGAATCGGTGTGCGAGGGAGAGCCTGTGCGGCCGGAATCGGTGTGCGGGAATGAGTCTGCGGCGCCGGAATCGGTGGACGGGAGTGAGCTCGTGGCGCCCGAATCGGTGGCCGGCAGAGAATCTGCGACACCGAAGCCAGCAGCCGGGAGAGAGTCCAAAGCGCCGGAGCCAGCAGCCGGAAGGGAGTCTGGGTGGGCGGGGGCGACAGGTGTGAGGGTGCCTGTGCGGCTGGGGGTGGTGAGGGCGGGGGCGTGGCGGCGGAGCAGGGACCAGGCGATGAGGGCGAGCAGCAGGAGCGAGCCGATCTGGATCTCCCCCCGGTAGGCGCTGCCCAGGCCCACGATCGACTGCAACCAGCCCTGGACGAGCTTCCAGAAGGACACGTGCGAGATGGACTTGCTCGTACGGGTCATCGGCTCGAACGCGTCCGGCCCGACGATCGCGTAGCCCACCGCCACCACGACGACCGCGCACCCCGCCATGACCGCCAGCCGGGCGGGGCGGCGCCGCAGCTCCCAGGCCGGGCCCAGCGCCACGAGGCCCGCGTTGACCTTGATCGCCACGCCCAGGCCGAGCAGGACGCCGGAGCCGACCGGCCGGCTCCTGGCCAGGAGTGCGGCGACCATGCAGGCGATGGCGAGGGTGTCGACGTGCATGCCCGCCACCAGCTGGTAGAGCAGCAGCGGGTTGGCCGTCCACAACAGGGCTCCGCGCAGGCGTCTGGCCGGGTCGTCCCTGGTGAAGCGGTCGATGAGCAGGGCTGTCGCGATGAAGGCGGCGGCGTTGAACAGGGCCAGGACGAAGATCGTCAGCCGGAGCGAGTCGCCGCCGATCCAGCTCGCCACCGCTTGCAGGGCGGTGGCCACCGGGCCGTAGACGCTGGGCTCCTCTCGCCATGGATTTTCCACGGCGTCGGCGATCGGGTCGCCGGGCAGGTCGGCCGCGCCGTGGGTGTAGGGGCTGAGGCCCAGCGTCACCATGCGGCCGTACGCGGCGTAGTTGAGGTGGTCGCCGGAGCCGGAGGGGGGTAGGAAGGCCAGGATCGCGGCGGCGGTGCAGCCGATGAGCACCAGTGTCTGGGCCCAACCGGAGAACAGCCCGATCCGTTGTCGGTCTGCGGGTTGGGAGCCGACTTTCCCTTGCGGTAGGAAGCGGGCTTTCCCTTGTGGTCGGGAACGGGGGGCCGGCAGGTGGGCCGGAGATCTTGTCGCGTACAGGGCGGTGAGGAGGCCGAGGCCGCCGAGGATGAGGGCAGCGGTCGCGAGGATGACCACCAGGTGGGGGTCAGGGGCGAGGGCGAGCGAGTAGGGCGGGTGCCAGGCCGGCCCTGGCAGGGCGGGGACCATCGGTGACGGGCCCAGGAGGCCGATGATGATCGTCAGCAGGATCGAGACGCCGATCGCCGCCATGCCGATCGCCGCCATGGCCGGCCCGGCGAGCCGGTCTCTGACCCTTTCCTGCCACGTCTCCGAAGTCACCGGGAAATTCCAGCACACTCGCGGAAGGGTCACCGCCAGACCCGGCTCGCCTGTGGATAACGGCTCAACCTGTGGATGACTACGAGCGGGCTCCGTGCACCCCTGTGGACCCGTCGCCCATCTTCCGGTGGATCCGGCTCAGGCGCTCAGGCAAAGCGTCTAATCCAGGAAAAGGCCATCAGCACGCGAAGAAGTGCGTCCAGACCCGCATGATGCCGCCCGGACCCGCACGACACCGTGCGAGCCCGAACGAAGCCGCGCGGGGCTGGCGGTTGGCTGCTCGCCGACGAAGCCGCGCGGGGCAGGTGGCTACTGCTCGCCGGCCAAGCCGTACGGCCCAGGTGGCTGCTACTCACCGGCCAAGCCGTACGGCCCAGGTGGCTACTACTCACCGGCCAAGCCGTACGGCCCAGGTGGCTACTACTCGCCGACGAGCCCGTCCACCGACTCCCTGATGAGGTCGGCGTGGCCGTTGTGGCGCGCGTACTCCTCGATCATGTGCACCACGAGCCACCGCAGACTCGGCGCCGTCCCGTCCGACCGGGTGCGCTGGGCGAGCCGGCCCATGCCGCCCCCGCCCGCCAGCGCCTCCTCCACGGCCGCCCGCGAGCGGGAGACCGAGTCGTCCCAGATCGCGTAGACCTCCTCGGGGGAGTCGTCGGCGGCCGAGTGCCAGTCCCAGTCGACGTCGGCCTTCCAGTCGACCGTGCTCCACAGCGGCTGCCCCTCGCGATCGTGCAGCGTCCGGGAGAACCAGTAGTCCTCCACGTACGCCAGATGCTTGAGCATGCCGCCCAGCGTCATCGTCGACGCCCCGACGGTCGCCTTCAGGGCGGCCGAATCCAGCCCGCCGCACTTCCACGCGAAGGTCGCGCGCTGGTATTCCAGGAAACCCAGCAGGGTCCCGGTCTCGTCGGCGGCGATGGGAGGTTCGGGACGGCCCTGCTCGTCCAGGTCTGTCATGGCCGGTGAGTCTAGATCACAGGACCCGTGGCGCGACAGGGTCAGCGTTTGGGACGCAGCAGCTTGTCGAGGTTGTGGGCGACCAGCGGCTCGCGCGCGGCCAGCGCCCGCGCCACGTCCCGCAGCTGCTTGGCCCGGTGGAGCTGGGCCCGCCAGTCGGTGCCCGTCGCCCGATGGGCCATCTCCACCTCGACCTCGGTGATCCGGTATCCCCTGCGCAGCAGGTCGATCGTCAGCGCCGTCTCGACGCCGAACCCGTGGGCCAGCGGCCTGGCCGCCTCGAAGGCGGCCCTGGTGAGGCAGCGCTGCCCGTTGAGCGGCTGGGCGGCGTCGAAGCCGGTGGCCCGGCGGATGCCCTCTTTCGACAGGCGTACGACTAAGCCGTGGCCCCCGAGCTTCACCCGCGTGCTGAACACCGCGATCGTCATGTCGGCGGTGCCCGCGCGTACGGGCTCGATGAGCGGGGCCGCGGCCTGGGCGGTCTCGCCCAGGTCGGCGTCGAGGAAGAGGAGATGGCGCGGCTCGGCGTCCTCGTCGAGGAGGCGTACGGCCTCGGCTCCCGTCTCCATCGCCGCGGCCTTGCCCCGGTTGCGGCTGTGCCGCACCACCCGGGCTCCGGCCGCGCGCGCCACCCGTCCGGTCTGGTCGGACGAGCCGTCGTCGACGACCACGACGAGATCGACGCCGGGCAGGGCCGCGGCGGCCTTGACCGTCGAGGCGATGCGGTCGGCCTCGTTGGCGGCCGGGATGACGACGGCGGTGTCGCCGCTCACGTGCCCTCACCTCCCTTGCACGAGATCTCGGAACGGACGCGATCCGCACCCGCCGATCGAGGAACCCCGGAACGGCCGCCCGCCAGCCCCGGGAGCCCGGGACGACCGCCCGCCGACCCCGGGACCCCGGAACGGCCGCGACCCGCGCCCGCCGGTCCGGTCATGATCCCTCGGCGATGAGGAATTCCTGCGGCACCTCATCATGCACGGTGAACACCGAGTCGAGCCCGGTGACCTGCAGAATCTTGCGTACGGCAGGACGCGGCGCGGCGACTTCGAGCGACCCGCCCTGTTCTTTCATGCGTTTGAGTGCCGAAAGCAGCACGTTCATCCCCGTGGAGTCGCAGAAATCCACGGCGGACATGTCGATGACCACCCGGCTGGGCCCGTCCTGCAGCAGCCGAGTGAACTCGGACTGCAGGTGAGGCGCCGTATAGAGGTCGATTTCTCCGGTGATGGCGACGAGCGCGCACCCGGCATGTGATCGAGTCGAGACCTTGAGCTCCACATGGGCAGGCTAGCGGGGCGATGGCTTCCGGTCACGTTGTCACGCCGATAGGGGAACCACAGGTTTTTGTCCTCCGTTTGGGCTCCATGAAAACGGAGAGTACGCGAAGCTTGACAGCGTGACACCGGAAGCGGCACATCTTCGCGGCGAGGGAGGGGCTGGGGCGCGACCGACGGGCCCCGCATCGATGAACGCAGAGAAACCCGAAGATCCTCAGCGTCAGGGGCTCCGAGAACGTCTGGAGGCCATCCTCATCAACACAGAGAAGGCGACGCCATGGCATGACGAAGCCGACCGCCTGCGCGGCCTGGTGAACCACGAGGGCTACGTGCCGATCAGCACCCGGCTCGGGATCGAGGACCTCGACTTCCTCGGCGGGGCCCGCACCGAGCTGCTCAGGTTCTCCGAGCTCGGGCTCAGGCTGCTCGACCTGCACCAGCCGCGCGACGCGGGCGGCATCACGAGTGACACCGCGCATCCGATCCTGCGCTGCCGGAGTTGCATGTGGCGCTGGCCGTGCCCGACATTTCGCGCCATGTCGGAGTCGTTCGGTGCGACCCGCGACCTCCAGGAGAACGCCTGACCGGTGGTCAGCCGCCGATCTGGGGCAGCCGGATCTCGAACCGGCACCCCGGCCCGTCGTTGACCACGCCGATCATCCCGTCGTGCGCCTCCACGATCCCTTGCGCGATGGCGAGCCCCAGCCCGGCCCCGCCATCGGCGGTAGGGGTACGCGCGGCCTCCCCCCGGAAAGCCACCTCGAACACCCGGGGCAGGTCCTCCTCGGGAATGCCGCCGCAGCAGTCGGTGACCGACAGGCAGGCCATGCCCTCGTCGTCCACCCCGGCCCTGAGCACCACGCCGCGGTCGGACGGCGTGTGCCTGATGGCGTTGACCACCAGGTTTCCCAGGGCCCGCCCCAGGGCCCCCGCGTCGGCCTCCACGGGCACGGCCGCCGACGCCTCGGCGGTGAGGAGCACGCCCTTGGCCCTGGCGAGCGGCTCGGCGCCGGCCAGGGTGTCGGCGACGAGGTCGGCGAGCCCGATCCTGGCCCGCGAGAGCCGCAGCGCCCCGGCGTGGATCCTGGACAGCTCGAACAGGTCGTCCACCATGCCCGACAGCCGCTCGACCTCCAGCTTGATCTGCCCGTGGTAGCGGGCGACCGTCTCGGGGTCGGACACCACGCCGTCCTCCAGCGCCTCGGCCATGGCCCGCATCCCGGCCAGCGGCGTACGCAGGTCGTGGCTCACCCACGCAACCAGCTCCCGCCTGGCCTCCTCCAGGGCCCGCTCCCGCGCGTACGCCTCCTCAAGGGTGTTGGCGATCGTCTGGAGCTCGGCCGGAAGCCCCTGGGGCGCCACGAACGGCAGGTCGCGTACGGCGTCCATCAGCCTCTTGCTCTCCCCGACCACCCGCTTGGCCAGCACGAACGCCACCCCCAATCCCACGAGCCCGCCCACGGCGACGACGCTGAGCACGAAGTCCTTGATCTCCCCCTCGATGATCATCTTCTGGATGATCGCCACGACGCCGGCCAGCGTGGCCGCCACCGCGACCACCACGACCACGGCCAGCATCACCCCGATCGACCTGGTGCGCAGCCGCCACATCACCCAGACGCCGGCCAGCGCGATCAGCAGCCCGAACCCGGCGGTGACCGCCACGACCATCGGCAGTTCCCCGGCCGCCACGGCCGGGGCGACCGCCGCACGCAGGCCGGGCATCAGGAGCCCTCCAACGGCTCGTACCGGTATCCGACCCCCCACACCGTGACGATCCTGCGCGGCTCGGTCGGATCGGGCTCGATCTTCTCCCGCAGCCGCCGCACATGGACGGTCACGGTCGAGGAGTCGCCGAACGACCAGCCCCACACCTGGTTGAGCAGCGCCGACCGGCTGAACGCCTGCCTGGGGTTGCGCATGAGGTAGGCCAGCAGATCGAACTCCCTGGCCGTCAGCATCACCTCGCCGCCCCGCAGCCGGGCCTCGTGGGCGCCCACGTCCACGACCAGGTCCCCGTCACGCAGCACCCCGGTGCCGCCGGTGACGGAGGCCCCGCGCGCCCGTCGCAGCACCGACTGCACCCGCAGCGCCAGCTCGCGCGGGCTGAACGGCTTGGTCACGTAGTCGTCGGCCCCGGTCTCCAGCCCGACCACCCGGTCGATCTCCTCGCCCAGCGCGGTCAGCATGATCACCGGCACCGGCCAGCGTTCCCTGAGCTTCCTGCACACCTGCAGTCCGTCGATCTTGGGCAGCATCAGGTCGAGCACCATGAGGTCCGGCGGGTGCGCCAGCGCCCTGCGCAGCGCCTCGGCGCCGTCTCCGACGCACTCGACCTCGTGCCCGTCGCGCTCCAGATAGCGCGCCACGACCTCGGAGACCGTGGGATCGTCGTCCACCACCAGGATGCGCGTGTTCACCACTTCACCGTACGGCCACGGTCCAAGGAAACGGCGTTCACGTCATTGGTTCGTAAGCCTCGCAGATCATCTGCCGAGGACGTACGGTTGCCTCATGGGTAAAGTCGTCATGCTCGTCGTCGGGACCCTGCTGGGT
Source organism: Nonomuraea maheshkhaliensis (assembly GCF_039529435.1). NCBI lineage: Bacteria > Bacillati > Actinomycetota > Actinomycetes > Streptosporangiales > Streptosporangiaceae > Nonomuraea > Nonomuraea maheshkhaliensis. The sequence goes on along the minus strand of NZ_BAAAMU010000006.1, from coordinate 55,643 downwards.
CTCTTCGTCCTCTTCAACTTCCTCCTGCCGATGCTGGTGGGCCTGGTCAAGCTGGCCCTGATCGTCGGCGTGATCGCCCTCGTCGCCTTCATCGCGGTCACCGTCGTGAGCAAGTCCTCCCGCTCACACTGATGCAGTTCCTGTTCGATCCGTGGCTGGTCGGGATCACCATGATGGCGATCCTGCTGCTGGCCACGTGGGCGGCCACGCTGCTGCCCGTCCTCGGCGGAGAGCCACCGGGCTTCCCGCTGTCCTACGCGCGCCGCACGGCCTTCCAGCGGCAGCGCGATCCCGACGCGGCCGGTCGCTCGCGTCCACGAGCTCCTTAGGCGTACCCCGCTTCCCGTCAAGCGGGGCTCCCTCGTACGGGTGAGCCCTCGACTCTGCACGAGTCCACGAGACACCTACGAGAAAAAAGGGCTCATGATCGATTCTCTTGTCACGTTCGTCATCGGCATGTCCGGCGGCAGTGCCGCCCTCGGCATCGTGCTGTTCACTCTGGCCGTACGGCTGCTCCTGCTCCCGCTGAACGTGCGCCAGGCCCGCACGACGAAGATCCGCGAACGGCTCGCGCCCAAGCAGCAGGAGTTGCGCAAGCGCTGGAGCCGCAATCCCGAGCGCCTGGCCAAGGAGCTCAACGCCCTCTACGCGAAGGAAGGCAGCTCGCCGTTCGCCGGGATTCTGCCGATGCTGGCGCAGTTGCCGTTCATGTGGCTGATGTTCCGGGTGGCCACGCATCCGACCGCGCTGGCCGGTCATTCGCTGCTGGGGGCTCCGCTGGGTCAGCAGGTGGCGGGCATTGTGGCCAATTACGGTCTGGTCAGCCTGCCGTTTTCGGTCTTCGCACTGGTCATCGTGCTGGTCGCGGTGGTTGCATGGTGGTCTTCACGGCAGATCGCGGCGAACGCCGCCAGACAAAGCGAGATCGCGGGCGGGCAGCCCGAGGCGATGCGCAAGATCATGCGGTTGATGCCGTACGGCTCCGTGCTGGCCGCGCTGGTGCTCCCCCTGGCCGCCGGGCTCTATCTGCTCGTCTCGACGGCGTGGGCCACAGGCGAGCGCGGAGTGCTCGCTAGCCGGCCTCTCTGAGTACCACCACCTGCCCGTTCACCGTCTGGCTTGGGGCGGGCAGGATGGCCCAGACCGTCGTCGTGTCACCGTCGTGCCTGACCCCCCAGCTCTCCGCCACGTATTCCACGATGCCGAGCCCCCGGCCTCCGAGCGATGACAGGGTCGGGCGGCCCGCGCGCGGCTCGGTCGCCGCCCCTCCGTCGCTCACCGCCACCTCTACGTGTTCGTCGCTTCGCAGCCACGCCACTCTCACCATGCCGGACGGCAGCGGATGCGCGTGACGCAGCGCGTTGCTCAGCAACTCGCTCACCACGAGCACCGCGTCGTCGATCGCGGCGGTGAAGACCCCACTGTCCTGCAGATCTGTGCTCAGACGCTGGCGGGCGACGGCGACGCTGGACGGCGCGTACGGCAGCAGCACCACGCTTGACACACCCACCTCCCCGTTACCTGTGCCCCCCGCGGGAACACTCCCCGGTACGACCGAAATGCCCCGTTACTCGATCCCAGAAACCGCATTGCGATCACAGCTTGTACTCATTGGACGATAGATCAGCTCAACCGTGACCACCTCGTTACCGCATCGGTGTGTCGGATCCGATAGGGGAAGCGCATCGCAGCACGAGTCGCATCCTGGTGCCCCCTTCCCGTCGCGGATGAGCGCTCACATCTCCCCCCTGTGCTCTGGCGAGACTGCGGACGATGTAGAGACCGAGCCCCACTCCACCAAACCGTCTCCGGTCGCCGCTGTCCACCTGGACGAAGCGCTCAAAGATCCGCTCCCGGTCACCAGGGGCGATACCGACGCCCTCGTCGTCCACGACGACGACCACGTTCTCACCGTCCGGCCAGGCGGCGACGCTGATGAGCCCGCCCTTCGGCGAGTACTTGAAGGCGTTCTCCAAGAGCTGACCGAGAATGATGTCCGTGGCCAAGGGATCACCGAGCACGAGCGGCAACCCCCGGGCGATGTCCACCTCCACGCGGTGTTTGTCCGACAGCGCCGGCAGGCCCAGCGTGGCCGCGTCGATCCGCTCGGCCAGATCGACCTCCTCGATCCGCACCTTGAGCTCGTCGGCCCCCGCCCTGGCCCCCAGCAGCAGGTGGTCCATGAGCTCGCCCAGCGACCTGGAGCGCTCGGCGATCGTGTGCACGGCGGCGCGGCGCTCGGCGTCGGCCATCTTGTCCCAGCGCGCGTCCAGCGTGCTGGCGAAGCCCCGCACGATCGTGATCGGCGTCCGCAGCTCGTGGCTGGTCGTGGCCAGGAAGAGGTCCTTGGCCTCCTCCAGTTCCTTGGCCGAGGTGACGTCGCGGAAGTCCACGACCACCTCGCCCGTCTCCTCGATCTGCGCGCTCACCACGTCCAGCCACCTGCCGTTCTCCATCTGGAAGGTGACCTTCTCGCCGGGCTTGGGCAGCGGGAACGGGGGCGGGGCGCCGATGACGGACTCGGGGGCCAGCGCGGTCAGTCCGGCCGCGGCCGGGTTCCAGCGCACCACCAGGCCGTCCTGGTCGAGCACGGCGATGCCGTCGGCGCTGGCGTCGAACACGGCCCGCTCGTGCGCCCGCTGGCGTACCGCCTCCTGGTAGGCCACCGCGTTGCCGACGGCGATGCCCGCGTGCCCGGCCAGCAGTTCCAGCAGCTCCAGCTCCAGGTGGCCGGGGTTGCGCCGGGCGAACAGCGCGTACAGCGCGCCGTACGGCCGCCCGCCCACGGCGGCCAGGCCCAGCGCGACCGTGTGCAGGCCGCGCAGCCGAGCCCACACCAGGTCGTCGAGCCCGTCGGACTCCAGCATGACGGTCTTGCCGGTGCGTAAGAGCCGGTCCACCAGGCTCGTGCGCAGGTCGGTGGTGGTGCCTCTGATCGAGTCGGGCAGCTGGTACGTGCTCACCAGCCGCAGCCGGTCACCCTCGATGAGCACGAACCCGCCGGCGTCCGCCCCGGTCAGCTCGGTGAGGTTGGCCGAGATCCGGTCGAGCACGGCCGACAGCTCCAGCTCGGAGTTGATGTCGCCGACCACGTCGGTGAGCCGGCGCACGAGCCTGGCCCGGCGGGCCATCCGGTTCCTGGCCAGCTCGTCGGCCTGCGCCGGGTGATACACGCACACGTAGCCGCCCACGGCGCTGCCCAACCGCAGCGCGCTGATGTCGACGCGCAGGTCGAGCAGGGCGCCGTCGCTGTGCAGCCGCTTGGTGCGCAGCGAGACCGGCTCCCCGGTGCGTACGCGCTCCAGCACGGCGTTGTGCTCCGCGGTCAGCTCGTCGGGCACGATCGGCGCCCTGCGCCCCAGCACCTCCTCGGCCGCCCAGCCGAACACGCGCTCGGCGGCGGCGTTCCACACCAGGACGCTCTGGTCCCGGTCGAGCGCCACGACGGCGTTGGGCGAGCTGTCAAGCGCCGCGCGAGCGATCTCATCGTCACTACCGGCCCATTCGTCCCCCACTACTCCATAGTGCACGTGGCGCGGTGGGTGCGTCGGGCGATCCGTCCGATACGCTGCGGTCACGGTGATTCCGGCGGGTGGAGGTTGAGGGTATGTCGAGCAACGATCTCGATGCCCTGCTGCGTGTGACCTCTAGCACCTATCGAGGTGATACGCCGCCTGACATCGCTTTCGGCACCTATGACGGCGCCGTGGGCCGGTTGGTGCTGGCCGTGACGGGCAAGGGTGTCGCGGCGTGCAGCTTCGAGGCGGAAAACAACGTCTTCGAGCTGGTCAGCAGGCATGTGGGCAGCTTCATCGGGCCCGACGCGAGGCGGCTGGACCCGGTGCGCAGAGAGCTGGACGCCTACTTCTCCGGGCGGCTGCGGGCGTTCACGCTGCCGGTGGATCTGGCGCTGGCGACGCCGTTCGCTCGCACGGTGCTGCAGAAGACGATGGCCGTCCCCTACGGCACGACCACGACGCTGGAGGAGATCGGCCAGAGCATCGGCCGGCCGCGCGCGCTGCGCGCGATCGGCAACGCGCTGTCCTCCAACCCCGTCTGCGTGATCGTGCCCTGCCACCGGGTGGTGCGCGAGGACGGCGCGCTCGGCGACTACGCGGGTGGGGCCGTTGCCAAGCAGCACCTGCTCAACGTCGAACAGCGGGCCGGCGCAGCGCCAGGCCGATGAGCAGTGTGACGAGCGCGGCCACCAAGGCCCCGCCGAGCGCGCCGTTCATCCACGTCTGCCGGGTGAAGCCGATGGCCTCGCGCAGGCTCGCCCAGATCCCGTCCCACGCCTCAACCGTCGGCGTCGAGGTGGTCAGCCAGTAGGCCACGAAGCCGAGCGCCCACGGCACCACCATCGACCAGCGTGAGGGCGCGTCCTCCGCGGTGTTCCAGCCGGCGCCGCGGCGCAGCACGAAGTAGTCGACGGCCAGCACGGCGAACATCGGCACGAACACGGCCCCGATCACGCCCAGGAACGCGCCGTACGACGTGACGTCCACCAGCAGCGCGATCACCACGGTGAGCACGCCGATGAGCACGGAGAAGACGCGCCGGTCCATCCGCGGCAGCAGGTTCTGCAGCGACATCGTGGTCGAGTAGACATTGGCGAAGGACTGGTCGGTCTCGCGCAGGACCAGGATGCCGAAGAACAGCGCGCCCAGCGGCATCGCCACGAACGAGCCGAACACCGCGGTCCCGTCGGTCTGCACCGCGGCGACGCCCGCGAGCGCCACCGCGTAGACGCCGAGCCCGAGGCAGGCGACCTGGGCCAGGGTGTAGCCGCCGACCACGCCGGTGAAGGCGGCCCTGCTGGAGCGCGAGTGGCGGGCGAAGTCCGCGGCCATGGGCACCCAGGACACCGACAGCGCGATCACGTAGTCGACCGCAGCGGGGAAGGCCGTCCACGTCCCGCCGGTCTGCGGGGGCGCCTCGCGCAGGAAGAACACCGTGAACCAGACCATCGCGATGATCACGCCGACGGTGACGTACCGGCGCAGCAGCCGGATCGAGCCGAGCGGCCAGATGGTCAGCGCGGTGGTCAGCACCCCGGCCACGATCACCCACACCTGGTACGGCACCGAACCGAAGATCGCCGTGGCGCCTTTGGCGATCACCCAGAGCTCGAAGGCGCCCCAGCCGAGCATCTGGACGATGTTCAGCACCGTCGGCACGTAGGAGATCCTGGCACCGAACAGGCCGCGCAGCAGCACCATGGCCGGCTGCCCAGTGCGGGTGCCGGGAATGGCCGACAGGCCCACCATGGCGGTGCCGATCAGGCTGCCCACCACCGTGGCCACGAGCGCGGCGCCCAGGGTGAGCGGGGCGTCGCCGAGCGGGTTGATCAGGAACAGGGCGCCGGAGAAGCCGAGGAGGCTCACTCCGAGATTCGCCCAGAGCGCACCCTGATCGAGCACGCCCAGAGTCTTCGGCGCTTCGCCTTCGAGGGTCAGGGGGACTTCTTCGACGCCGTGCGACATCGCACACTCCCTACGCCGGCATTATCCGGACAGGTTCCGGCGGTCGGCAGCGGATCAGTGGCTGCCCTCTCAGCCCGGCACCCCGAGCTCCCGCGACGATATGTAATTTGCGCCCTCATCATGCCTTAATGGCGGCAGAACCGCCATAGTGGGGGCCTTGCTACCGATTCAGGCGACGAACGGCTGTTGTCCCGTCTCGCTCACCATCGGCCGACGGGAGAACTCCCACGACTGCATGCCGCCGCCGACGTTGATCGCGTCGCGCCCGAGCTGGTTGAGCCAGGCCGCGACCTGCATCGACCGGCCGCCCACGCGGCAGACGACGTAGACGGTCGTGTCGGCGGGGACCTCGTCGACCCGGCCCTGAATCTGGGTCATGGGGATGTGGACGGCCTGCGGCGCGTGGCCCGCCACCCATTCGTCCTGCTCGCGGACGTCGAGCAGGTAGGCATCGGCGGGAACGGCGCCCGCCTCGATCTCGGGAACGGTCATGACTCCATCATCTCGCGCCGCGCGTCGTAGGCGGCACGCGCCGCAGCGATCTCCTGCTGGTGCGCCTCGGTCCACGTGACCAGGGACTTGATGGTCTCGTGCAGCGTACGGCCGAGCGGCGTCAGCGCGTAGTCCACCCGGGGCGGCACCACGGGGTGGACCGTGCGGCTGACCAGGCCGTCGCGTTCGAGCTGGCGCAGAGTGACGCTGAGCATGCGCTGGCTGACGCCGTCGATCTCGCGGCGCAACTGGGTGAAGCGCAGGCTCTGGCAGTCGAGCAGGGCGATGACCAGCAGCGACCACTTGTCCGCGATGCGGTCGAGGATCTGCCTGACCTCGCAGTCCTCCCGGGTGTCCCACTGCCAAACGTCGTAGTCGTCCATGGTGCCTTCGCGGTAACCGAGTGATTCGAAAGTGCCGTCTTCCATCGTCTTTCATGCTGACCCATGATGTGAACGGTTACAAGAGATAACCGATATGCAAAGAAGTAACCGGGGGTCTTGCGATGTCTGTTCCCGCCCGATCGTGGGGCGCGCTGATCGTTCTGTGCGGCGCCATCTTCCTTGAGGGCATCGACGTGGCCATGCTGAACATCGCCCTGCCGGCCATCAGGGCCGATCTGGGGCTGTCCACGGGCATGCTGAGCGGGGTCGTGAGCGCGTACGTGCTCGGCTACGGCGGTTTCATGCTGCTCGGCGGCCGGGCGGCCGACCTGCTGGGACGGCGGCGGATGTTCCTGCTCTGGCTGGTGGTGTTCCTGGTCTTCTCGGGGCTCGGCGGTTTCGCGAACGAGGGGTGGGTGCTGCTGCTGGCCAGGTTCGTCACGGGGGTGGCCGCCGCGTTCCTGACGCCGGCCGGGCTCTCGCTGATCACCACGACCTTTCCCGAAGGCCGGCTGCGCAACAAGGCGCTGCTCATCTACGCGGGCACGGCGGCGGGCGGCTTCGCCCTCGGGCTCGTGGCCGGCGGGCTGCTGACCGCGATCGGCTGGCGCTGGGTGTTCTTCGCGCCCGTGCTGATGTCGCTGCTCATCCTGATCGCCGCCGTCCCCCTGATCAGGGAGCCGGCCAGGGAGCACCGGCCGGCGGCCGGCGGGTTCGACGTGCTGGGCGCGGTGACGATCACGGGCGCGATGATGCTGCTGGCGTACGGCGTCGTACGGCTTGAGCACCCGGCCGACGGCTGGCCCCTCACGGTGGCGGCCTTCGCCGGCGGTCTCGCGCTGGTGGCGGCGTTCACCGCCGTCGAGCGCCGGTCGGCCAGTCCGCTCGTCCGCCTCGGTCTGCTGCGCTCGGCTCCGCTGATCCGGGCCAACCTGATGGCCGCCCTGCTCACGGCCTCGTTCTTCGGCTTCCAGTTCCTGGTCACGCTCTACCTTCAGGAGCTGCGCGGGTGGTCGACCGTGCAGACCGGCCTGGCCCTGCTGGCGGCGGCCATCGACGTGGTGCTCGCTCCGGTGCTCACGCCCTGGCTGGTCAACCGGTACGGCAGCGCCAGGGTCGTGCTCGGCGGCCTGCTGTCGGGCCTGCTGGCCTACGCGCTGTTCCTCGGGGTGGGGCTCGACTGGACGTACGCGGCCATGCTGCCCTCCATGCTGCTCATCGGCCTGATGTTCGCCTTCGTCTACGGCCCGGTGACCATCGTGGCCACGGACGGCGTCGCCGAGCACGAGCAGGGGCTGGCGGGCGGGCTGATCAACTCCTCGTTCCAGTTCGGGGCGGCGCTGGGCCTGTCGATGGTGACCGCGGTCAACGTGGCCGCCCTGGGCGGAGCCACGGATCCCGAGGCCGGGCTGGCCGCGATGCGTACGGCGCTGCTGGTGCCCGTCACGGCCACGCTGCTGGGCGCGCTCGTCGCCGTGAGCGGCCTGCGCACGCGAACGAGAGACTGCGCACTCAGCGCCGCGTGAAGCCATTGAAGCACACGGCCAGGACGGGGCCGGTCCGAACCGGCGGCCCGAGCGGCTATTTGAGAAGTTTGGACAGGCGGCGGTCGGCCAGCGGCTTGCCGCCCGTCTGGCACGTGGGGCAGTACTGGAGCGAGGAGTCGGCGAACGAGACCTCCCTGATCGTGTCGCCGCACACGTCGCACGGCTGCCCCGCCCGGTTGTGCACGCGCAGCCCCGACTTCTTCTCCGCCTTCAGATCCTTGGCCGCCAGCCCGTGGGCCCGCTCGACCGCGTCGGCCAGCGTGGTGACGATGGCCTCGTGCAGGTCGGCGATCTGCGCGTCCGTCAGACTCGCGGCGATCTTGAACGGGGACATCCTGGCGGCGTGCAGCACCTCGTCGGAGTAGGCGTTGCCGATGCCGGCGATGACCTTCTGGTCGCGCAGCAGCCCCTTGATCTGGGTGCGGTTGCCGCTCACGATACGCTTGAGCGCCTCGACCGTGAAGGAGTCGGCGAGGGGGTCGGGGCCGAGGGCGGCGACGCCGGGCACTTGGTCCGGATTTTTCGTGACATAGACGGCGAGACGCTTCTGCGTCCCCGCCTCGGTCAGCTCGAACCCCGGCGCCAGGCCCTCGTCGTCGGGCGCCAGCCGCACCCGCACGGCCAGCGGCCCCTTGCCCGGCCGCACCGGCTTGGCCCCCGACAGGTCGTCGCGCCAGCGCAGCCACCCCGCGCGGGCGAGATGGATGACCAGATGGAGACCGTCGCAGTCGAGGTCGAGGAACTTGCCGTGCCTGGTCACGCCGGTGACGGTCAGCCCGCCGAGCGCGCCGACCGGCGGATCGAACGTCTTGAGCGCCTGGAAGGCGACCACGTCGACCCCCAGGACCGTGCGGCCCACCGCCCGCTCGCGCAGGAAGTGGGTGAGGGACTCCACCTCGGGAAGTTCGGGCATGCCCCCAGACTACGACGCGCCACCGACTGTTCTACGGCACGTCCCAGAAGGCCAGTTCGTGCGCCATCCCCGCCCTGAACAGGGCCTCCGCCCGCGCAGGCTCCGGATCCACTTCGTCGATCATGCTCGCGACGCGCTCGGTCAGCGTCACGAACCCCGGGTCCGCGTACGTGTCCACCCAGGCCCGATATCTCGGCTCAGCAGGCGGATTCTCCGCCAATATCCGCCCGAGACTCGAATATCCCCACATGCACGGATAAAGGGCCACCAGCCCCTCACCGTACGACGCCGCCGACTCCAGCAGGAACGCCGTGTACGCCGCGCACGCGGGGCCCTTCACCGCCCCCTCCAGATCGGCCCCGAATCCCGCCGACATCGACCGGTGCAGGCTCAGCTCGTCGTGGTAGGTGGCGTGCGCCAGATCCACCAGGTCGCCGAGATGCCCGTCGGGCGCCTGCCAGGCCAGCCGGGCGAAGACCCGTACATAGTCCAGCAGGAACAGGTAGTCCTGCTCCAGCCACGACCGGAACACCTGCTCCGGCAGGTCGCCACGCCCGATCCCGGCCACGGTCGGATGCGCGAGCTGGTCCTGGAGCAGGGGTCGCCCGATGGCATGAAGCTTGTCGGAAATGCTCATGGTCAGGAGGTTAGTCGCGAAACGCGGGCCCCTGACGGGGGCTCATCCGGCGTCCACGATCTCCTTCGGCACCGGCTTGTCCTCCTTCAGCGCGTTGAACAGCGCCAGCGCCTTGGTGCGATCCCACTTGACGGCCGTGCCGCCGCTCGGGACCGCCTCGTTGCCGCCGAACGGCACCACCGTGGTCACCGGGCTGTCGCCCATGGCCAGCCCCAGGGAGAGCAGGTTGAAGGCCCCCGTGCCGGAATCGACCTCGACCGCGTCGGTGGCGCTCAACGCCAGCGGGATGGCGGTGAACGGGTTGAGCAGCACGCCGGGGCTGGCGGCCTTCTTCACGACCGCGCCGAGGAACTGCCGCTGCCGCTTGGTGCGCTCGAAGTCGGGCAGCGCGCCGCCCTTGCGGGTGCGTACGTAGCCGAGGGCCTGGGAGCCGGTGAGCACCTGAGGGCCCTTCTTCAGCTTGAGCCCCGCCTTGGGGTCGTTGACGGCCGCGCGTACGTTGATCTCGACGCCGCCGACGGCGTCCACGATGTCCACGAAGCCCGCGAATCCGATCTCCATGTAGTTGTCGACGTGCACCCCCGTCACCGTCTCCACGGTGCGGACCAGCAGCTTGGGCCCGCCCAGCGCGTACGCCGAGTTGAGCTTGTCGCGGCCCTTGCCCGGGATGGTGACGGCGGAGTCGCGCGGCAGGCTGACCAGCGTCGGCTTGTCGCTGCCCTCGGGGATGTGCAGCAGCATCATCGAGTCGGTGCGCTGCCCGGCGGCCCGCCCGGTGGCGAGCTTCTTGCGCTGGGCCGCGCTCAGCCCCTTGCGGCTGTCGGAGCCCACCAGCAGCCAGTTGGTGCCGGGGGTGTCGGCCGGGCGCCCCTCGTAGTCGTCGAGCACGCCGTCGATGCCGGCCAGCCGGGAGTCGATGTAGAAGAACATGCCGATCGCGGCCACCAGCAGCAGAACCAGTAACCCGGCCACGCCCCCTGCGATGAGCTTCCAGGAGATCTTCCTGCGCGGCCTTCTCGGCGCCTGCTCGCCGGACTCGCCGGACTCGCTCCGCGACCCGAACGGTTTGACCGGGCTCCGGCCGGACCGCTCACGCCCGTAGACCCGCGACCGCGACCCCGGCGAAGGGGGCTCCTGGGATGCGGGCTGAGAGGCCGGCTGGGGCCCCGGCTGAGGCCCGGAGGAGCCGGCGACGGGAAGCTTGTGCGTGGGCGCCGCGGCTCCTCCAGCGGGCCCTCCTGGGCCCGCCCCGGGCATGCGATGCGCGGGCGCGCCACCGGAACGCGGCACGTCACCGGGCCGTGGTGGCAGCGGGCGGCCGTCGCCTGGTGAGCGCATCGCCCGCGTACGGTCGTCCTCAGTCACTTCGCCTACTTCCCTTCGCTTTGTCATAAACGCTACGTCGAACCCCTCAGCAGTGAAGACGTTCCGGCAAGGTTTTCCCACGGAAAAGTACGCGGAACTAGCTGAGAGTCACTGCGGAAACATAGACGCCGACAGCGTCGTTACGGTTATGGACGATGTCTATCGAAGGGATGATCGTGTCCGATCCGGACCCGTGGGATCTTCGCCCGTGCTCAGGCACGGGTTCCCCTGAGGGCTCACTCCGGTGAGCGCCTATCTCGGGCTACTGGCCCTCATGCTCCTCACCGCCGCGACCGGCTATTTCGTCGCCCAGGAGTTCGCCTTCGTCGCCGCCGACCGCTCCCTGCTGCGTGAGCAGGCCGCCGCCGGCGACGCCGCCGCCGAGAAGGCGCTGCAAGTGACCTCCCGCTTGTCCTTCATGCTCTCCGGCGCCCAGCTGGGCATCACGGTGACGGCGCTGCTGGTCGGCTTCCTGGCCGAGCCCGCGATCGCCGTCATCGTACGGCCGTGGCTGACCGACGCGGGCCTGCCCGAGGCCATGATCACGGGCCTCTCCGTGGCCGCGGGCGTCTTCGTGGCGACGGTCGTGCAGATGGTCTTCGGCGAGCTGGCCCCGAAGAACCTGGGCATCGCCAGGCCGGAGCCGGTGGCCAAGTTCCTGGCCGGATCGACGCTGGCGTATCTCGCCGTCGTGGGCCCGGTGGTCAAGCTGTTCGACTCCGCCGCCACGGGCCTGCTCAAGCGGGTCGGCATCGAGCCGGTGGAGGAGGTGGAACACGGCGCCACCCCCGAGGAGCTCTCCCGCATCATCGCGGAGTCGACGCAGGCGGGCGAGCTGCCGCCGCGGCTGTCGGACCTGCTGGAGCGGGCCCTGGAGTTCGGTGACCGCACCGCCGAGGAGATCATGGTCCCCCGCCCCAGGGTGGTGGCCCTGCGCAGCTCACAGCCCATCTCCGACCTGCTCGACGCCATGCGCACCTGTGGCCACTCCCGCTATCCGGTGCTGGGCGAGGACGGCGACGTCGCGGGCGTGACGGGCGTACGCGAACTGCTGGCCTCCGGCCTGGAGACCGGCGACATCGCCCGCATCACCCGGCCCGCCCTCATGGTGCCCGACTCCGTTCCGCTGCCCGCCGTCCTCGACCGGATGCGGGTGGCGAAGGACGACATCGCCCTCGTCATCGACGAGTACGGCGGCCTGGCCGGCGTCATCACGGTCGAGGACCTGGCGGAGGAGCTGGTGGGCGAGCTGGTCGACGAGAACGACCCGGAGCCCGCCGGAGTGGTGGAGCAGCCGGGCGGCGTCTGGGAGGTGCCGGGCACCCTCCGGCTCGACGAGGTCGAACGCGCGACGGGCCTCTCGCTGCCCGAGAGCGACGACTACGACACCCTCGCCGGCCTGGTGCTGGCCCGGCTGGGCCGGATGCCGAACCCGGGCGACACGGTCACGGTGCCGATCACGCCCGACAACGCGGATCCGTTCGCGGAAGAGGACCAGGAGCACCAGGCCGAGCTCACGGTCATGTCGCTGAACCGCCGGGTGCCCGAATGGGTGCGCCTGACTCCCATCCAGCACGCGGAGGCGACCCGCCGATGACCATGATCATTCTCAGCCTCGCGCTGCTGGCCCTCAACGCCCTGTTCGTGGCCGCGGAGTTCGCCTTCGTCTCCTCAAGACGCCACCGCCTTGAGGAGATGGCGACGGGCGGCAACCGCCTGGTCAGGCTGGCGGCCAAGTCGGCGGCGGGCGGCAGCCGCCAGCTGTCCCTCATGCTCGCCGGCGCCCAGCTGGGCATCACCCTCTGCACCCTGGGCCTCGGCCAGGTGACGGAGCCGGCGATCGAGCACTACCTGGAGCCGGTCTTCGCGGCGGTCGGCATTCCCGAGGCGATGAGGCTGCCCATCGCGCTCACCCTGGCCCTGGCGCTGGTCACCTTCCTCCACATGGTGGTGGGCGAGATGGCCCCGAAGAGCTGGGCCCTCACCCACCCGGAGCGCGCGGCCCTGATCCTCACCTTCCCGTTCAGAGCCTTCACCACCGCCATGCGCCCCCTGCTCTCAACACTGAACGCGGTGACCAACCTCATCCTGCACCTCTTCGGCGTCCAGCCAAGAAACGAGCTGGCAACGACCAGAACCCCTCGCCAACTGGCCATGCTGGTCGGCGAATCGGGCCGGATGGGCCTCCTGGACCGAGCGGAACACGACCTCCTCACCAGAGCCCTACGCCTGGACGACGAGGGCATAGAACGCCTCATGGTCCCCATAGACAGGGCCATCAAGGTCAAGGCCACGGCGACAGCAGCCGAAATCAGAAAAACGGCAGCAGGCAGCGCCCACCTCCGCCTCCTGGTGGAGAGCCCCACAGGCATAGACCACGCACTCCACGTAAGAGACGCTCTCCTGGCGCCGTCGAGCACAGCGAGCGACCTGGCCAGACCCCTGCCCAAACTCCCCTGCACCACCCAGGTCCCGGAGGCGGTGACCATCCTCCAGGAGCGCCGATCCCACCTGGCCTTGGTAACGAACCAAGAGGGAACCGTCATAGGAATGGTCAGCCTCACCGACCTGGTGGGCGAACTCCTGGACACCAGAGCCGCTTAATTGTGACCTAACCCACAAAGTGCCCGGGTGGCAGCAAGCAACCAGAAACCACCTTGCAACCACCCGGGCTCAAGCTCCGAAGGCGCCCACAGCCGTTACCAACAGGTGCCAGAAAAGAAAGACGCACCCTCTTGCCACCCTCCCCAACCTTCGCCAAGGTGGTGAAGCCAGCCGGCAACCGGCACATAGACGAAGACGCCAAGAGGGGGGCCACGGCATCAACGCCAAAGCACCCATAAGGCCAGAAACCGAAGCAAGAACCCAGGAACGACCAGCAGAACCCGACAAGGGAAGAGAATCACCCAATCGGAAACCCCAACAGGGTTGTGCCGGGGGTCTGGGGCCTCCGGCCCCAGGAGCAAAGCGGAAACGCTGGGGGTCCGGGGGTTACCCTCCGGTCAGACATGACGAGGGGACCCGAGGAAAGCCGACCGCGAGGTCGGCGACCAAGGATCCCCAGTCACCGAGTGGGCGAGGAGGGATTTGAACCCTCACGTCCTTTCGGACACACGGACCTGAACCGTGCGCGTCTGCCGTTCCGCCACCCGCCCTTGTGGGTGCGGAAAGAACAGTAGCACGGAACAGCCACTGGTACTGAACCCGGATACGATCGCATAAGACACGGGAGCGGAGGAGCTGGGCGCGACAGCCGATGAGCGTCTGGAAGGCCGTGACGTGGGAACGAGCGGAAACCGGGCGCCGGAGCGTCTGGGGGCCGCGATCATATGCACGGAGGAAGGGAGGTACCCGGTGGGAGTCCTTCAGCGCTTCGAGCGAAGGCTCGAAGGCTTGGTTGAGGGAGCCTTTGCGCGGGCGTTCAAATCTGACCTTCAGCCGGTCGAGGTCGCCAGCGCGGTTCAGCGGGAGATGGATGAGCGTGCGGCGATCGTCGCCCAAGGTCGCACGCTCGTGCCCAACGACTTCGTGGTTGAGTTGTCCACGACCGACAGCGAACGGCTTGAGGTCTACGCCGACAGCATCAGCCACGAGCTGGCCAACCTCGCCAGGGAGTACGCCAAAGAACAGGGCTACTCTTTCGTGGGACCGGTCCGGGTCCGTTTCGAAACCGCAGGCGATCTGGCTGTGGGCTTGTTCCGCATCCGGTCTGGGGTCATCCGCGGTGCGACGGTGGAGCAGGACGAGATTCGCCAGCCGGCGAGCGACCTGCCTCCGTCGAGGCCGCACGCGTTCAACGGGCGGCCTCGGCTGCTCGTGTCCACCCAGGACGATCCGCAGGGTGACCGCTCTTACGAGCTCACCACTCCGGTGACCTTGCTCGGCAGGGGCACGGACTGCGATCTTCGTCTAGTCGATCCGGGCGTCTCTCGGCATCATGCGGAGCTACGTGTCGAGGGCCAGCTGGTGGCCCTCGTGGATCTCGGATCGACGAACGGCACTTTCGTCAATGGCCAGCCGGTACGCAGGATCGAGCTTCAGAACGGCACGCGAGTGACTCTGGGGCGTACGACTCTGGTGTTCCGGCGCGATTAGGGGTAGACAGACGGTCCATGTCCGAGCTCACGCTGCTGCTGATCCGGCTCGCATTCCTGGCGGTGCTGTGGTTCTTCGTCATTGCCGCAGTCGGCGTGATCCGGACTGACTTGTTCGGTTCACGCACGGCCACCGCAGGTGCACTCAAAGCCGCGAAACCCGCCAAACCCGTGGCGAAGCCCAAGAGCAAGAAGGGCGAGCCACGCCAGCTCATCGTCACCGGTGGCCCCCTCCAAGGCACCACCATCACTCTCACGGAGACGCCCATCACCATTGGCCGGGCGAATGACGCCACGCTGGTAGTCACCGACGACTACGCTTCCAGCCGGCATGCCCGGCTCTTCCCTCAGGACGGTCAATGGATCGTGGAAGATCTTGGGTCCACCAACGGCACGTATCTCGACCGCTCGAAAGTCACCCGCCCGACCCCGGTGCCGCTCGGTGTTCCGATCCGCGTCGGCAAGACAGTCATTGAATTGCGCAAATGACCATCGCACTCCGCTACGCCGCCCGCTCGGACGTCGGCCTCCTCCGCGAAGGAAACGAGGACTCGGCGTACGCTAGCGGCCGCCTGCTCGCCGTCGCCGACGGCATGGGCGGGCACGCACACGGCGAGGTGGCGAGCTCAGTCGCCATCGCCGCCATGGCCTCTCTTGACGAGGCCCAACAGGGGGGTGACCTGCTCAACGCCATCGAGGCCGCGGTACGCGACGCCAATCGCAAGCTGCACGAGATGGTAGGGCGGGATCCCAGCCTCAAAGGCATGGGCACGACTCTCACGGCCATGCTCTGGCACGGCACCCAGGTCGCTCTGGTCCATGTGGGCGACTCGCGCGCCTATCTGCTGAGACGTGGTGAGCTGTACCAGATCACCCATGACCACACGCTGGTGCAGCAGCTCGTGGACGACGGGCGCATCACGCCGGAAGAGGCGGCCACTCATCCGCAGCGTTCGATCCTGCTGCGCGCTCTCGACGGCAGTGGCGAGGTCGATCCGGACCTCACGCTGCGCGAGGCGCAGATAGGCGATCGTTACCTGCTGTGCTCCGACGGCCTTTCCGGGGTGGTGAGCGCGGAGACGATGCACGCCACGCTCACCAACATCGACGATCCTGAAGAGGTCGTCCGCCAGCTCATCGATCTGGCGAACCGGGGTGGCGGGCCTGACAACATCACCTGCGTTCTGGCCGACGTGCTGGAGATCACCGACGGGCAGCAGGTGCCCGTGGAGGCCGCAGTGGTCGGCGCCGCGGGCATGACCAGGCTGCACGGAAGTCCGCAGGACACTTCGCCGGGGCGACCCGGCGCGGTGACCGCACCCCAGCCGGTGCTCACCGATGACGCGTTCGAGGAGCCGGTCGCCGAGGCGGCGCCCCGGCGCACCCGAAAACGTCGTCGGGTGTGGCCCGTGCTGGTCACCGTGCTCGGTGTAGGCGTCGTCGCGGTGAGCGTCGGCGGTTACTTTGGATATCAGTGGACTCAGGACCAGTTCTTCGTCGGCGCTAGGGGCGACGAGGTGGTCGTGTTCCAGGGGATACAGAAGGAGCTGGGCCCCTTCCCGCTCTTTCACGTCTCCAAGGCCACTGGCAGGAAGATCTCCCAGCTGTCCGAGGCTGACCAGGCACTGATCAAGGGTGGCATCCCCGTCACCACCGAGGCCGAAGGCATCACGAAGATCAACGGTTTGAAGTTCACCGAAGAGCAGAAGGACAACGAGGAACCCCCACCTGAGGCGAGTGAGAGCCCGACTCCCACCGCCTCCGCCACCAAGACGAAACAGCGATAGATGAGCGAAGTCGCCGTCACCCCCGTAGCGATGCCCGCCAAGCGGCGCGTGGCCCAGTTGGCCATGCTCGCCCTGGCGGTTGTGATCATCATGGGCGCCTATGCCAACGTGGGCCTGGCCGTCGACGGCCAGATCCCCGCCGGCATGCTCGCCTACGGGCTCGGGCTCGGCGCCCTGATGCTGGCCGCCTACCTGGTCCTGGCCAAGTTCGCGCCGTGGGCCGATCCGCTGATCCTGCCGCTGGTGACGCTGATCAACGGGCTCGGCCTGGTGATGATCTACCGGTTGGAGGCGGCCAAGATGGGCGGCGCCTCCACCAACAGCCAGATCATGTGGACCGCGCTCGGTGTCGTCATGTTCTCGATCACGCTGGTCGTGCTGCGTGACCATCGCATGCTGCAGCGCCTGACGTACACGGCGGGCGCGGTGGGCCTGGTGCTGCTGGCGATTCCCGCGCTGCTGCCGGCCAGCCTGAGCGAGGTGCAGGGCGCGAAGATCTGGATCAGGATCGGCGGCTTCTCCATCCAGCCGGGCGAGTTCGCCAAGCTGGCGCTGGTGGTCTTCTTCGCCGGTTACCTGGTGGCCAAGCGCGACGTGCTGGCGCTGGCCGGGCGGCGGCTGCTCTTCATCGACCTGCCGCGGGCCAGAGACCTCGGTCCGGTGCTCGCGACGTGGGTGCTGAGCCTGCTGGTCCTGGTGTTCGAGAAGGACCTGGGCACCTCGCTGCTGCTGTTCGGCACGTTCATCGCGATGCTCTACATCGCCACCCAGCGCACCTCGTGGGTGCTGATCGGCATCCTGCTGTTCGTCGGCGGCGCGTTCCTCGCGGGGCAGGTCTTCGACCACGTGGGGGCCCGCTTCGACTCCTGGCTCGACCCGGCGAACGACGTCTACTACGGCAACGCCGACATCTGCCAGACCAGCCCGCCCGGCGACTCGATGTGCGGCAAGAGCTTCCAGATCATGCAGGGGCTCTACGGCTTCGGCGCGGGCGGCATCCTCGGCACGGGGCTCGGCCAGGGGCACCCCTACCTGATCCCGCTGAGCTTCTCCGACTTCATCTTCGCCGCGACCGGCGAGGAGCTGGGTCTGACCGGCCTGATGGCCCTGCTCATGCTCTACGCGCTGCTGGTGCAGCGGGGCCTGCGCACGTCGCTCGCGGCCCGCGACCCGTTCTCGAAGCTGCTGGCGGGCGGCCTGTCGTTCATCCTGGCCTGGCAGGTCTTCATCATCGTCGGCGGCGTGACGAACCTGATCCCCCTGACCGGCCTGGTGACGCCGTTCATGTCGCAGGGCGGCTCGGCGCTGCTGGCTAACTGGATCCTTATCGCGCTCCTGGTACGCATGTCAGACGCGGCGCGCAGGCCCCCGCCCCAGGCGATCCAGAACGAAGGACTGACGCAGGTGTTCCAGCGATGAACCGGACATTGAAGCGCGCGGCCGTGGCCTGTCTGGCCATGTTCGCGCTCCTGATGGTCAACGTGAACATCATCCAGGCCGTGCGTGCGGAGAACCTGCAGAGCGACGCCCGTAACCGGCGCAACTTCTTCGAGCGGTACGCGATCGAGCGGGGCCGCATCACGGCCGGCGGCAAGGTGATCGCCCAGTCGGTCGACACCGGCAACAAGGAGTTCCGCTTCGTCAGGAAATATCCTGACGCGAAGCTCTACGCCCACGTCACCGGCTTCTTCTCCCCCGAGAGCGCCGACGCGATCGAGTCGACCGAGAACAAGCTGCTCGACGGCTCCAGCGCCGACCTGCTGCTGCGGCGGAGCATCGACCTGTTCACGGGCGAGCCCACCAGAGGCGCCAACGTCGATCTGACGATCAACCCGAAGGCGCAGAAGGCGGCCTACGACGCGCTGCGGCAGAGCGGCAAGCGCGGCGCGCTGGTCGCGCTCGACCCGAAGACCGGCGGCATCCTGGCGATGGTCTCCCTGCCCACCTACGACCCCACCGAGCTGTCGGGCACCGACAAGGGCAAGGTGTTCTCCCGCTACGACGAGCTGGCCAAGGCCAAGGACCAGCCGCTGCTCAACCGGACCATCGGCCAGACGTACGCGCCGGGCTCGACGTTCAAGGTGGTGACGACGGCGGCGTACCTGGAGGACGACTCCTCGCGCGGCCCCGACACGACCGTGGAGGCCCCGCAGCGGCTGCCGCTGCCCAACACGAACATCAGCCTGCCCAACTACGGCGGCGCGGCCTGCGGCAGCGGCCAGGTCACCCTGGTCTACGCGCTGGAGAAGTCCTGCAACACGCCGTTCGGCTCGATCGGTATGGAGCTGGGCTACGACAAGATGAAGGAGCAGACCGAGAAGTTCGGCATGGGCGAGCCGATCGCCGTGCCGATGCCGGTGGCCAAGAGCGACTTCGGGCCGAAGGAAGACCAGGCGGCCGTGGCCATGGCCTCCATCGGGCAGCGCAGCAACCGGATGACGCCGCTGCAGATGGCCATGATCGCCGCGGGCATCGCCAACGACGGCACCGTGATGAAGCCGTACCTCGTCAACAAGATCACCGATTCCAAGGGCGACGAGCTCGACGCGGCCGACCCCAAGGAGCTGACCACCGCCGTCAGCTCCGAGACGGCGGGCAAGCTGCGCGACATGATGGTGAGCGTCGTCTCCAACGGCACGGCCAACCTGGCGCAGGTGCCGGGCGTCCAAGTAGCGGGCAAGACGGGCACCGCGGAGACCAGTGACGGAAAGCCTCCGCACGCCTGGTTCATCTCCTTCGCGCCCGCGGAGGACCCGAAGGTGGCTCTGGCCGTCATCGTCGAGTCCGGAGCCGCCTCGGTCGGCGCGGAGGCGACCGGCGGTCACACCGCCGCGCCGATCGCAAAGGCTGTGCTGGAGGCGGTGCTGAACAAGTGAGTGACGGTAACCTGCTGCATCATGCGGCTCCGTAACCGCTATCTGCTGCTCTCCCGCATCGCCACCGGCGGTATGGGAGAGGTCTGGCGTGCCCGCGACGAGCTGCTGGGCCGCGAGGTGGCGGTGAAGATCCTGCGCAGCCACATCTACGCCGACCTCACCTTCCGCGAGCGCTTCCGCAACGAGGCGCGCATCACCGCGGCGCTGGCCGACCCGGGTGTGGCGCAGATCTTCGACTACGGCGAGCAGGACGACCTGGCCTACCTCGTGATGGAGCTGGTGCACGGGGAGCCGCTGTCGGCCATCCTGGCGCGCAACGGCGCCATCGGGCCCGAGGTGACCCTCGACGTCGTGCACCAGACGGCCAAGGCGCTGCACGCGGCGCACTCGGCCGGGATCATCCACCGCGACATCAAGCCTGGCAACCTGCTGGTCACGCCCGAGGGCACGATCAAGGTGACCGACTTCGGCATCGCGCGCGCACTGGAGGCGGCGCCGGTGACGCAGACGGGCACCGTGCTCGGCACGGCCCAGTACGTCAGCCCCGAGCAGGCGCAGGGCTTCGCGCTCACGCCGTCGACCGACCTCTACTCGCTGGGCGTGGTGGCCTACGAGTGCCTGGCGGGGCGCACGCCGTTCCGGGCCGACAGCCAGGTGGCGATCGCGCTGCTGCACCTCAACGAGCAGCCGCCGCCGCTCGGGGTCGACGTGCCGGCGCCGGTGCGTGAGCTGGTCATGTCGCTGCTGGCCAAGGAGCCGGCGCAGCGTCCCGCGACCGCTCTGGAGCTGGCCGACCGCGCCTACGTGCTGCGCGAGTCGCTGGCCAGCGTGGCGCAGGGCGCCGAGCTCAGCATGCTGACCGACCCGGGGGGCTTCCGCGTACGCGAGCCGGCCCCCGAGGACGAGCGGGCGACCGACAACCTCGAACCGGCCGCGACGATGCAGGAGCGTCCTGGCGGCCGCAGGAGGGGCGCCAGGACGCTGGCACTGGTCGCCGCGGCGGGTTGCGCGGCGGCGGTGGGGCTGACGGCGATCTCCTTCGCCAACCGGCAGCCGCCGGCGCCGCCCGAGGTGGCCGAGCCGTCGGCGACGGCACACGTGACGACGAAGGCGCCCTCGCCCCCGCGGGTCAAACCGTCGAAGACGAAACCGCGCACACACCGGCCCACGGTGGTTCCGACGAAGACGCAGAGGCCTATAGCCTCACCTTCGGCTACGGTAAGCAAGACGGCTCCTAGTACCAAGAAGCCGACGCCGAAACCGACCCGGACCACCCCTACCCCTAAGCCCACCCCGACCCCAACGCCCACAGATACACCGACAAGTCCGACACCCACCGCCTCGCCGGACCCGGGTGAAACAAACCCGCCCAAAGAGGAGACGTGATGCGCTACGGGGTCGATGATGGACACCGGCGGCCCCCCGAGCCGGCCGGTACCCAAGATGAACGGTAAGGGACAGTGCAGGAAATGACTCAGCCTCGGCTACTCGGAGGTCGCTACGAGCTCGACGGTGTCGTCGGGCGCGGCGGCATGGCCGAGGTGTATCGCGCCCGAGACATCCGGCTGGACCGCATAGTCGCGATCAAAACCCTCCGCTCCGACCTGGCGCGCGACCACACCTTCCAGGCCCGCTTCCGCCGTGAGGCGCAGTCGGCGGCCTCACTCAACCACCCGGCCGTCGTCGCGGTCTACGACACCGGCGAAGACTCCACCGACGGCACCCCCGTGCCGTACATCGTGATGGAGTACGTCGACGGCCGGACGCTGCGCGACCTGCTGCGCCAGGACCGGCGGCTGCTGCCCGAGCGCGCGGTCGAGCTGGTCGACGGCATCCTGCGTGCCCTCGACTACAGCCACCGCGGCGGCATCGTGCACCGCGACATCAAGCCGGCCAACGTCATGATCACGCGCGCCGGCGACGTCAAGGTGATGGACTTCGGCATCGCGCGCGCCATGGCCGACTCCGCGGCCACGATGACGCAGACGGCCCAGGTGATCGGCACCGCCCAATACCTGTCGCCCGAGCAGGCGCGCGGCGAGCGGGTCGACGCGCGCAGCGACATCTACTCCACCGGCTGCCTGCTGTACGAGCTGCTCACCGGCCAGCCGCCGTTCACCGGCGACTCCCCGGTGGCCATCGCCTACCAGCACGTGCGCGAGGAGCCCATCCCGCCGTCGCAGATCGACCCCGAGATCCCGGCGTGGGCCGACGCGATCGTGCTCAAGGCCATGGCCAAGGACCCGGCGCACCGCTACCAGAACGCCGGCGAGATGCGGGCCGACATCCAGCGCGCGATGTCCGGCATGCCGGTCGACGCCCAGACGATGGCGATGAGCAACTACCAGGGCACGCGGATGATGACCGCGACCCAGACGGCCGGCGGCCCGGCCACGCAGCGCACGGGCGCGATCCCCGACTACCAGTACGACGAGGGCGGTCGTGGCGGCGGCCGGCGCCGGGCGAATAGCGGCGGCGGCAACACCGTGCTCAAGACCGCGTTGTGGATCATCATTCCGCTGCTCATCATCGGCGGCTTCATCACGGTCGGCTACGTGGTGTTCGCCGGCAAGGACTCCCCGTCCGACACGACGGTCACGATTCCGTCGCTCGCCTCCCAAGAGGGCTCCTACGCCAAGGGCGAGCTGGAGAAACTCGGGCTGACCGTCACGGTGGAGCAGAAGTTCAGCTCGGAGGTCGAGAAGGGCGCCGTCATCGCCACGGAGCCGGCCGAGGGCACCAAGGTCGAGAAGGAGTCGGGCGTCAAGCTCATCGTGTCCAAGGGCACGGAGAAGGTGAAGGTCCCCGACGGTCTCATCGGCAAGTCCAAGGAGGACGCCGAGGCGATCCTCACCGAGGCCAAGCTGCGCGCCGTCATCAAGACGAGAAACTCGACCAGGCCACAGAACACGGTCATCGCGACCGACCCGAAGGCCGGAGCCTCGGTCGAGCTCAACGGCACGGTCACGCTCTTCATCCCGAAGGAGCTCGGCGAGGTGCCCAGCGTGATCGGCCTCACCCAGGCCGACGCCACCGCGCAGCTCAAGTCCTCGGGCTTCAAGGTCAAGGTCAACCCGCAGCCCAGCAACGACGTGCCCGAGGGCACGGTCGTGCAGCAGAACCCGGGTGAGGGCGCCAAGTATCCGGCGAACACGACGGTCACGATCGTGGTGTCCACCGGTCCCGAGGAGAGCGCGCCGCCGCCCACCGACGAGGTGCCGACGGACGAGGTCCCGACGGACGAGCAGCCGAGCGACGGTTTCCCGGACCAGGACGAGCCTCCGAGCGACGGTGACACCGGCGACGACGGCCTCGGCGGCGGCCTGAACGGCTGAGGTCCCGCGTACGCGCCAAGGGCCGCTCTTCCCCGACGAGGGGGAGGGCGGCCCTTCGGCCGTGCGGCTGTGCGTGGCATGAAGGCTGTGCCTGGCATGAAAGCCGTGCGCGAGATGGAGGCTGGGTGCGGCGCGAAGGCTGGGTGGCGCCGAAGCCCAGGGCGCACGAAAAAGAGCGCCCCCGCCGCTCGGGGGCAACGGCGGGGACGCTCACTTGTACCTCGCTCCGGGCGAGAGGTTCGTTACACGATTCCGCACAGCCAATTCCGGAGCAGGCGGTGACCGTGCTCCGACAGCACGGACTCGGGGTGGAACTGGATGCCCTCTATCGGGGCCTCACGGTGCCGCAGGCCCATGATGACGCCGTCCTCCGTGCGCGCGGTCACGTCGAGCGCGGCCGGCACCGTGTCGGGCAGCACGGCCAGCGAGTGGTAGCGGGTCATCCGCACGGGTGAGGGCAGCGTCTCGAACACGCCCTGCCCGTCGTGGGCGATGGCGCTGGTCCGGCCGTGGAAGAGCTCGGGGGCGCGGGTCACGGTGGCGCCGTACGCGATGGCGATGGCCTGGTGGCCGAGGCAGACGCCGAGCAGCGGCAGGCGTCTGCCGGCCGCGTGGTGGACGAGGGGGACGCTCACGCCGGCCGCCTCGGGGGTGCCGGGGCCGGGGCTGATCAGCACGCCGTCGAAGCCGTCGGCGTCGTGGACGCGTACGTCGTCGCGTGGGCGCACGTCGCAGTCGGCGCCCAGCTCGCGCAGGTACTGGACGATGGTGTGCACGAAGCTGTCGTGGTTGTCCACGACCAGCACGCGGCTCATTTCTCTACGGTCACCTCGTCCAGCGTCACCACGGGCTCCAGGAGCGGGAACACGACATACCAGAGTACGGCCACCGCCAGACCGGCCAGGACGAGGGCCGTCAGGGCCCGGGTGCGCGGGCGGCCGGGCAGCTTGCGCCAGAGCCAGGCGTACATGTCACTCCTCGCGTGGTTCGCTGTCCTTGAGGACGCCGTAGACGATGAGCCGCTCGGCGGCCGAGTATTCGGGGTGGCAGGTGGACAGCGTGATGAAGGCGCGGATGGGCCGGATGTCGGGCTTGCCGGGCACGGGGGCCAGCACGTCGACCTCGTCGGGCCGCACGATGTCCTGAGAGGTCACGCGGTAGATGTGGCGGGCCTCGCGGGTCTCCACGATGATCTCGTCGTCGCGTTCGAGCTCGTCGATCTCGTTGAACGGCGCCGCGTACGTGGTGCGGTGGCCCGACAGCACGAAGTTGCCGACCTGGCCCGGCATGGCGGTGTCGGGGTAGTGACCAGGACCTTTCCTGAGCTGGTCGGCGCCGACGCCCTCGACCACGGCGTACTGGTAGTCGCGGCCCAGCTTGGGGATGCGCAGCAGCGCGACGGCCTGGCCCGGCTCGACCGGCCGCTCGGGCCTCGGCTGCCCGGCCTTCTTCTCCGCGAGCTGGCGCTGGAGCAGCAGCTGCTGGCTCTCGGTGTAGGCGCCGGTGCCCCAGAGCAGGTAGGCGCAGAACAGCATGAGGATCAGGCCCGCGGTGATGCACATCTCCCCCACGGCCCGCAGCATGGCCCGCATCCGGTCAGCGTATTCGGCGGCGAAGCGGCCCAGGGGGATCGCCATGTCATGCGCGTGGCGACTATCCTGGGGCACGCTTCAACTACGCTTATCGAAGAGCCTGTGGACGATCCGGAAGCCCAGGCCCTCAGCAGGAGTTATCCAGTGCCCAAGTCCAAGGCTCGCAAGAAGGCGGTCTACACCCCGCCGCAGAGATCACAGCAGGTCAAGGTCAGCCCGCGCTGGCTGGCGCCCACGATGGTCGTCGCATGGATCGTCGGCATCCTGTGGATCTCGATCTATTACGTCGCACCGCAGGCGCCCTTCTTCAGCGACCTCCAGAACTGGAACCTGCTGATCGGGTTCGTTTTCATCATCTTCGGTGTGGTGCTTTCCACCCGCTGGCGTTAGTTCTTTCCACAGTCTTTTCCACAGGCTGGGGAAGTCAGACCGCGCCCAGGATGGCCGAGGTCCTGACCACCACGAGCACGGCCAGCACAGCCAGCGCTCCCGCGATCGCCAGCACCTGCCAGAGGGTCCTGTTGTTCTTGGGGGCGTAGGCCAGTGCTCCCGACAGCAGCGCTCCGGTGATCAGGCCGCCGATGTGGCCGGTCCAGCTGATGCCGGCGACCAGGAACGTGATGGCCAGGTTGATCACGATGAGCACGGCGATGCCGCGCACGTCGAGGTTGAGCTTGCGGCCCACCACGAAGACGGCGGCGAAGAGGCCGAAGATCGCGCCGGACGCGCCGACCGTCGGCTGGGTGAGCGGGTCGAGCCAGAGGCCGAGCACCGAGCCGCCGAGCGCGCTGATCAGGTAGAGCGCCGTGTAGCGGACGTGGCCGAAGGCGCGCTCCAGGTAGGGGCCGACGACGTAGAGGGCCCAGCAGTTGAACAGGATGTGGAAGACGCCGCCGTGCACGAAGGCCGCGGTGATCAGCCGGTAGTACTGGTCGTAGACGGCCACGCCGGCGGGCCACATGGCCAGCTCGGCCGTGACCTGGTCGCCGGTCAGGTATTGGGCGCCGAAGACCAGGACATTCAGCGCGAGGATGGCGTACGTGACGATCGGCGTGCGCACGACGTTGCCGCCGAAGGTGGACCTGGCCTGGCGCAGACCCTTGTTGCCCTCGGCCACGCACTCGGGGCACTGGAAGCCGACCGCGGCGTCGCGCATGCAGTCGGGACAGATCGGACGCTCACATCGCTGGCAGCGTACCCACGTCTCCTTGTCGGGGTGTCGGTAGCACGTGGGCACCGCCTGCTCGGGCTGCTCGGGCTGCGGGGGCGGGCTGGGCGGCTGGCTGGTCATGACCGAAGCCTAAGGCTTGCCGAAGCGTGCCGCGCGGGCCCGGAAGGGCAGCGCGGACTCCCCCGGCTCAGGCGAGCCGGGGGTCCGCGATCGGGACAGGTCAGGCAGGAACCTGCTCGATGGTGACCGACTCGACGACGACGTCCTCGGCCGGGCGGTCGCGGTGGTCGGTGCGGGTCTTGGCGATGGCGTCGACCACGTCCTGACCCTCGATGACCTCACCGAAGATCGAGTGCTTGCCGTTGAGATGCGGCGTCGGCACGACCGTGATGAAGAACTGCGAGCCGTTGGTGCCCTTGCCGCCGCGGACTCCTGCGTTGGCCATGGCCAGCAGGTAAGGGCGGTTGAAGTAGAGATCCGGGTGGATCTCGTCGTCGAACTCGTAGCCCGGGCCGCCGATGCCCTGGCCGAGCGGGTCTCCGCCCTGGATCATGAAACCGGAGATGACCCGGTGGAAGATCGTGCCGTCGTAGTAGCGGCCGGTGCTCTTCTCACCGGTGCCCGGGTGGGTCCACTCGCGCTGGCCTTCGGCCAGTTCCACGAAGTTTCGCACCGTTTTCGGGGCCTTGGTGGGGAAGAGTTCTACCTTGATATTGCCGCGATTGGTCTTCAGATTTGCGATCAGCTTCTCAGCCACGAGACAGCTGCCCCCCTCTATGTACAGGGTTGGTTTTGTGGTGTTTTGACATTTATGGCCGTCTGGCCTTCTGAGCCATCCTCCCATGGACGGCCATGATTGAGCCGCCTTGTCCAGGGAAGGTCAGGCTCGGGGCCCCGATAGACAGGGGAGGTTGTCGTGTCCCTGACAATGAGAAGACGCCGCGTGGTCATAGAGGTTCCCGCCACGTGGATGGGCCGAATGAAGGCTCAGGCCGTGCGAACCGGCCACCGGATGCAGCCCATGGCGGACCAGGCCAAGGTGGTCGCCGCCCAGCGCATCGAAGACGCCCGATACTGGGCGGCGCCGCGGCTGGAGTCCGCGGCGCACGGATTCGAGGACCAGGTCGCGCCCAGGGTCAGCGAGATGCTGACCACCGCGGCCAGGAAGATCGACCCCACGCCGTCGCGGTCGCGGCGCTGGCCGATGCTCGTGTTGCTCACCGGTCTCGCGGTGGGGGCGATCGGTTACACGTTCTACCGCCGCAACGCACAGCAGTGGACCGAGCACATGAAGGACTCCGCCTCCGATGCCTCACGATGGGTCAATGAGAAGGCGGAGCAGACTTCCGAGTCCACGGACCGGATGGCGACCGACGTGTCGAACAAGGCGGACGAGACGTCTCGCAAGATGTCCTGATCTCGCTGGAAGCGCGCCCCCGAATGCGAGCGGGGGCGCGCTTCCGTCGTTGCAGGGGACGTCTCCGTCGTCGGTCTCGCTGCCGGCCGGGGCCCTTCCGCCGCTCGCGGCGGCGCTTCCGGTCGCGTACGGGAGCGTTGACGTACGACCAAGCGCTTGCTACAACCCCGCTATGGCGCTGTCACCCCTCGACGACTTCCCGGTGCACCAGGCGGCCCAGGTCATGCGGCACGTGACCACCGGCGACCGCAACTTCTACGACCGCTACTACTTCAACTGCCACGCCGCCTCCGACGAGCTGATGCTGATCGTGGGACTCGGCCAGTACCCCAACCTGGGCGTCACCGACGCCTTCGCCTGCCTGCGCACCCGCGACCTGCACCGCGTCGTCCGGGCCTCGCGTGAGCTGGGCGCCGACCGGATGGACACGAGCGTCGGCCCCTTCCGCGTCGAGGTGATCGAAGGGCTCAAGCGGCTCAGGGTGATCCTGGAGCCGAACGAGCACGGCCTGTCCTTCGACCTCACCTGGGAAGGGACGATCCCGGCCGTGCTGGAGCCCCGGCACTTCCTGCGCTGGCAGGAGCGGGTCGTCTTCGACTCCGTACGCATGGCGCAGACCGGCCGCTGGTCCGGACACATCAGGATCGGCGAGGACGAGGAGATCCCGGTCACCTCCGACCGCTGGATGGGCACCAGGGACCGGAGCTGGGGCATCAGGCCCGTCGGCGAACCCGAGCCGCCCGGCATCCAGGCCAAGAACTCCGGCACGTTCTACTGGCTCTACACGCCGATGCGCTTCGACGACCACGCCATCCTCTGCATCATCCAGGAGGACGAGCGGGGGCGCCGGCTGCTGGAGGAGGCCGTACGCGTCTGGTCCGACGGACGCGAGGAGGAATACCTCGGCAGGCCGGAGTACCGTCCGGTCTACGCCCCCGGCACCCGCGACGTCGTCGAGGCCACGATCACGTTCGCGCCGCCCGGCGGCAAGCCGTTCGACGTGCGCTGCACGCCGCTGCTCCCCGTCCACCTCATGGTCGGCACCGGCTACGGGCTTGAGCAGGAGTGGCGCCACGGGATGTACCAGGGGCCCGAGTCCGTCGTGCAGGGCGTGACGCATCGGCTGCCCGACGACGCGGCCAGGATGTGGGGCCTGGTCGACGCCGTCGGGCGCTTCGAGTACGACGGCCTGGTCGGTCACGGACTCTACGAGTACTGGGCCCTGGGGCCACACCCGTCGTTCACGGACTGAGCCGTTATTCGGCCTTCTTGCAGTGGATCGAGACGGTCTTGGCCACACCGTCCTTCGGCGGCTGACCCGCCTCGGTGCGGCTCGGCTCGGCCGGCTCGGCCGCCACGGCGTGGCCCGCCTTCGCCTCGACCGGGAGCACGGCGCCCTTCTCCGGGACCTCACCCGGCGCGAGCTTCCTGGCCTCGACGACCATCCGCGGCTCGCCCTCGGCCGCGTCGCTCAGCTCCGACACCCGCAAGGCCACCCCATCGGCTCCGGCGGCCACCGCCTTGCCATCGGGTACGGCCAGGACGCCCTTGGCCGGCAGCGCCGGCGTGAGCTCGATGGTCTTGCCGTCGCTCGTCGTGCAGACCACCTTCGAGCCGGCCGTGGGCGCGGGGGTCTGGTCGGCCATCGCGGATCCGGCCACACCGGTGATGGCGAGCACGGCAACCGCACCGAGCACCGCGAGACGTCTCTTGAACATGAGGGCTCCTCACTGGGAATCGATCGAACGCCTCCGAGACTGACCCGCCGTACCTGAAGTGATCCTGAAGAGCGCTCAAATGATCTTCAGCTTGGCTTTAGGTCCTGTGCGGCACTCTGGACGACGTGCGAGTGTTACTGGTGGAGGACGAGGAGCGGCTGGCCGACCTGGTCAAGGGCGGGCTGGCGGGCGAGGGCTTCGCGGTCGACGTGGCCCACGACGGGCGCGACGGGCTGTGGATGGCCACCGAGAACACCTACGACGTGATCGTCCTGGACGTGATGCTGCCCCGGATGAACGGCTACGCCGTCTGCTCCAAGCTGCGCGAGGCGGGCGACTGGACGCCGATCATGATGCTCACGGCCAAGGACGGCATCTACGACGAGGCAGAGGCGCTCGACAACGGGGCCGACGACTACCTGGCCAAGCCGTTCTCGTACGTGGTGCTGCTGGCCAGGCTGCGCGCGCTGGTCCGGCGGGGCGGGCGCGAGCGGCCGGTGTCGATCAGCGTCGGCGACCTCGTGATCGATCCGGCCGGGCTGCGCTGCCGCAGGGGCGAGGTGCAGATCGGGCTGACGCCGAAGGAGTTCGCGGTGCTGCACGCGCTCGCGCGCCGGCCCGGTGAGGTGGTCTCCAAGAGCGAACTGCTCTCCCAGGCGTGGGACTTCTCCTACGACGGAGATCCGAACATCGTCGAGGTCTACATCAGCGCTCTGCGGCGGAAGATCGACGTGCCGTTCGGCAGGGCGACTCTCATGACGGTCCGCGGGGCCGGCTACCGGCTGGAGGCGGCATGAGCGCGGCTCGGCGGTTCACCTGGCGCTCACCGCTCCGGTTGGTCACCTGGCCTGCCTGGATGCGACGGGAGCGGCCGGCGGGCGGGCCGGCGAGTGGATCGGCGGGCGGGCCGGCGGGTGGGTTCTCGTCGGTGCGATTGCGGGCGACCGTCGCGGCCACGCTGGTCGTGGCGCTCGCCCTGGGAGTGGCGGCCCTGGTGCTGATCACGGCGCTGCGCGGCACGCTGGAGAGCAGCGCCGACGCCGCGGCGGCCAGGAAGGTCTCGGCGGTGCTGCCGTACGCGGACACGATCCAGCTCTACTCCGCGGAGGCACCGCCCGGCGGGATCTTCGAGCGGACCACCGAACCGACCGACGGGCCGGCCGACGAGCGGACCGAGGAGCGGACCGAGGAGCGGACCGAGGAGCGGACCGAGGAGCGGACCGAGGAGCCCTTGAGCCCGCCCGCCAGGACACAGCCCGCGGAGGCGGGGATGACCGCTCCGATCAGGGTCTACCAGGCGTATCCGAAGGACGGCACGGTGGCGCGGATCGCCGACCCAGACGTCCTGCTGACCAAGCAGGCCGACGCGGCGAAGGGCTGGGCGAAGCCCGGCCAGTACGCCGTCGCCAGGGCCCAGGTGGCCACCGCCGCAGGCCCCGCCGTGGTGCTCGGCCGGGCCTCGCTGGAGGGCGCGGAGGAGGCGCTGAACACGCTGTACGGTGCGCTGCTGCCCGGCGTGCCCGCGCTGCTGCTGGTGGTGGCCGGCATGACCTGGTTCTCGGTGGGCCGCGCACTCGACCCCGTGGCCGCGATCAGGGCCAAGGTGGCCGACATCACGGCCCGCGACCTGCACCAGCGGGTGCCCGTACCGAGCTCGAAGGACGAGATCGCGGCGCTGGCGACCACCGTGAACGGCACCCTCGACCGGCTGGAGACGGCCGTGGAGCGGCACAAGCGCTTCGTCGCCGACGCCGCGCACGAGCTGCGCAGCCCCATCGCGACCCTGCGGGCCCGGCTGGAGCTGGCCGAGTCGAGCGAGCTGACCGTGGAGGCCCTGGCCGACGTCGAACGCCTGCAGTCGCTGGCCGCCGACCTCCTCATGCTGGCCAAGCTGGACGCGGGAGAGCCGCTGCGGGCCGCCGAGCTGGACCTGGGCCAGGTGGCGGCGGAGGCGTCGCTGCGGGCCAGGCGGCGGCCGGAGGTGCGGGTCGAGCTGGACGTCGAGCCCGACGTGGTGATGCGGGGGTCGAGCGCGCATCTCGACCGCCTGGTGACGAACCTGGCCGACAACGCCGTACGGCACGCGGCCTCGACCGTACGGGTGCGCGTGGCCGCCGAGGCGGGCCAGGCGGTGCTGGAGGTGTGCGACGACGGCCCGGGGATCCCGCCGGAGCACCGGGAGGCGGTGTTCGACCGCTTCACCCGGCTGGACGAGGCGCGGGCCAGGGACGCGGGCGGCGCGGGGCTCGGGCTGCCGATCGCGCGGGACATCGCGCTCCTGCACGAGGGCTCACTCGTGTACGCCGGCTCCGGCTTCGTCGCGCGCTTCCCCCTGTACGACGGGTAGCGCGTAGGTGATGTGCCGCCTGGTGATCGCGAACCCGGCGCGCGCGTAGACGCCGACGGCCCCCGTGGGGTTGTCGACGTCGACGCCCAGCCCGGCGCTGTGGTAGCCCTGACGGGAGAGGACGGCCAGGGCGTGCGCCATCAGCGCGCCCGCCACGCCCTTGCCGCGCCACTCCTTGAGCGTGCCGACGATCTGGATCCACGCCTGGCGCTCCTCGCGGCGGGCGTTCTGGGCCTCGAAGACGTGCGTGATCAGCACGCCCACGGCCCGGTCACCGGCCAGCGCCAGGAACGACGACTTCGGCCGGAAGTTCACGGAGCCGGTGATCTGGCTCCTCCAGCTCTCCGGCGTGTGCGCCACGTAGCCCCAGTGGTCGCGGAACGACTCGTCGCGCACGCGGCGGGCCCCGTCGTCCAGCTCGGGCGTCCAGGTGGCGAGGCGCACGCCCTCCGGGGTCCTGAGCGCGGGCAGCTCGCCCGGCAGGCGGCGTTCCATGTCGGCGAAGGTGCGGGCGGCGGCGAACCCGGTCCGCTCGGCCAGCGCCCGCAGGCCGTCGTTGTCGCTGTGGGCGAGGAGATGGAGCTCCGCGTCCGCGCCGGGGAACGCCCTGGCGCTCAGCCCCGGCGCCGTACGGACGGCCCAGTCCACGATCCGGCGGCCGAGCCCTCGCCCGCGGTAGGCGGGGTGCACCCCGCCGGAGAAGCGCAGATAGTGCTTTCCGCCCTCGGCGGACTGCCGGACCGGCAGGTAGCCGAACGCCACGATCCGGTCGCCGTCCCTGGCCGCGATCGTGCCCTCGGCCAGGTCGATCAGCGGGTGGGCGAGTCGCTCTGCGGCCTCGTCCACGCCGTGCGGCTCGCCGGTCCTGTCCGCGGCCTCCACCGCGGCGTAGAGCTCGGCCAGCCTCCCGGCGTCCCCTGGTTCCAGCGATCCCCACCTCATGCCGGGCAGCCTAGGCGAGCCGGGCGGAACATCCCAACCGATCATCGATGCGGACGAGCGCTCATGGCCGGCTCACCCGCGTGTTCTGGAAGGAGGCGAAGCGCCAGCCCTCGGGGGTGCGCAGGGCGGTCAGCGTGATGACGGAGGCTCGGCTGGGGTCCGGCTCGCCGTTCACGGTGGAGGCGCCGCCGATGACGAGCACGGCGACGTCGTCGGTGAGTTGCCTGACCTGCGGCTCCTGGCCGCTGTCCGCGAGCTTGATCGGGGTCTCGAACAGTTTCCTGTGCACTTCCTCGATGGCCTCGCGGCCCTTCAGGCGCAGCCCGAAGTAGGTGATGTAGTCGGCGTCCCCGGTGAACAGGCCGGCGTAGCCCGCGGCGTCCCCGGCGTTCCAGGTCTCGGTCATGCGCTCGGTCAGTCGGATGATCTCGGCGGACATGTCATGGCTCCTTCTGCCGCGGCGCAGCCTGTGAGACCGCGCCAGGTCGTCAGGGCATGACGCTATAGCGCTACAATCTATATTGCAAGATGCACTATTGAGGGTGTCACGCGTCCAGTTGCATGAAGGCGCGCTCGATGACCTGCCTGGTGACGTCCTCCGGATAGGGGAAGAGCTTGATCAGGTCGCGCAGCCCCTCCACGTGGGCCCGCTTGGCCAGCTCGGCCACCTGCACCAGCTCGTCGTGCTGCGCCTGCGCGAACGCCCGGTCCACCACCGCGCCGTGCCCCGGCACGATCACCGGCTCGGGCATCTCCGCCAGCATCGCGGCCGTCGTCGCGGGCCAGTCCAGCGGGTACGAGTCGCTGAACGCCGGCGGCGCCCCCTCCTCCACCAGGTCCCCGGCGAACACCACGCCCGCGTCCGGCACCTGCGCCACGATGTCGTTGCTGCTGTGCCCGAGCCCGAAGTGCCGCAGATGCACGATGCGCCCGCCGATGTCGAGGCTGGCCGCGGCCGTGAACGTGTGGTCGGGCGGAACGATCGTGACCTCCTCCATCTCCTCGCGCCGCTCGGGGTGATGCTTGATCACGCCGGCCCGGCTCTCCTCGCCGTACCGCTCGATCTCCTCGGCGCACCTGGCGTGGCCCCAGATCTCGGCGGGACGGAAGAGCGCGTTGCCGAAGTAGTGGTCGAAGTGGGAGTGGCTGTTGACGACCGTCCACGGGGCGGCGGTGATCCGCCTGACCGCCTCGACCAGATCCGCCGCCTCCTGGTGGGAGCTGCGCGTGTCGAGCACCAGGCAGTGCCCGTCGCCCACGATCAGCCCCGTGTTCAGGTCGAACGACCGATGACGCCGGACGTATACCCGGTCGCCGACCTCATGCCATTGCTCGTTCATGCCAAGGAACCCTACTTTTAGCCGCGGTGAATGGCATATGCCTTGGGGACCTACCCGCGTCAGCCGCGCAGGTACGCCAGCACGGCCAGCACTCGCCGGTGCCCGTCGGCGGCGGGCGGGAGGTCGAGCTTGGCGAAGATGCCGGCGATGTGCTTGGCCACGGCCGCCTCGGTGACGTAGAGCTCCTTGGCGATCGAGGCGTTGGACCGGCCCTCGGCGATCAGGCCGAGCACCTCGTGCTCGCGCGGGGTCAGCCGGGCCAGCGGGTCGCGCCGCCGCCGCAGGAGCTGGCGCACCACCTCGGGGTCCACCACCGTGCCGCCCGCGGCCACCCGGTCGAGGGCCTCGACGAACTCGCGTACGTCGCCGATGCGGTCTTTCAGCAGGTAACCGATGCCCGCTCCCGTTTCGAGCAGTTCGCCGGCGTACGTCTGCTCGACGTACTGGCTGAGCACCAGCACCGCCAGCCCCGGATCCCGCCGGCGCAGCTCCAGCGCGGCCCGCAGCCCTTCGTCGGCGAAGCCGGGCGGCATCCGCACGTCGGTCACCACCACGTCGGGGCGGTGTGCGGCGACGGCCTCGATCAGGTCGGGGGCGTCGCCGACGGCGGCGGCGACGGTGTGGCCGAAGCGTTCGAGCAGCCCGGCCAGGCCCTCGCGGAGCAGGACGGCGTCCTCGGCGATCACCACGCGCACGTGCTCTTCCTTCCATCGCGGTCTGCGGGTTCGCGCTCACGGACATGGGTTCGGGCTCGTGGCACGGGCTCGCGCGCTCATGGGCAGGGGATCTCCGCGCGGACCAGGGTCGGGCCGCCGGGCGGGCTCGACAGGGACAGTCTCCCGCCCACCACCGCCAGCCGGTCCGCCAGCCCGGTCAGCCCCGTCCCCTTCGCCTGATCGGCGCCGCCGACGCCGTCGTCGCGTACCTCGACGACCAGCGTGCCCGCCTCGATCCCTCCGGTGACGTGGCCTCTGGTGGCTCGGCCGTGCCTGGCCAGGTTCGTCAGGGCCTCGCTGACGACGTAGTACGCGGTCACCTCGACCGGCGCGGGCAGCCGGCCCGGCAGGGAGACGTCCACGTCCACGGGCACCGGCGAGCGCCCCGCCACATCGTGCACCGCCGCCGCCAGCCCCCGGTCGGTGAGCACCCGGGAGTGCACGCCCCTGATCAGCTCGCGCAGCTCGGCCAGCGCCTGCTTGGCCTCGGCCTGGGCCACCCCGATCCGCCGGGCCGCCTCTGAGTCCTCGGGCAGGTCCAGCCCGGCCATCCCGAGCGTCATGGCCAGGGCGACCAGCCGTTGCTGCGCGCCGTCGTGCAGGTCCCGCTCGATCCTGCGGCGTTCCGTCTCGTACGCGTCCACCAGCCGCGCCCGCGACCGCAGCACCTCGTTCAGCTCGGAGCCCTGCGGCGCCAGCACCGCACGCACCATGGCGCCTCTCGCCCCGGCCCAGGCGGTGATCGTGTACGCGGCCACAGGCAGCAGCAGGACACCCGCGACGAACGCCAGCACCCCGGCGACCGGCGTCGCCTCCGGCTGGACGAACCAGGTGAGCGCCACGACCAGCGGACCGCCGACCGTGACCGCCAGCATGACCAGGTCGATCCACCACAGCGTGAGCAGGGTCATGACGACCAGCCCGGCCTCCCGCCCGTGTCGGCCCTGGATCACCGGCAGGGGGACGGCGTCCACCAGGCGCAGCCGGGCGCGTTCGAAGGGGGCGACGATCGGGACCGACGCGACCAGGGCGGCCAGGCCCGTCACGACCCCCAGGGCCGGGGTGACCAGCGTGCCGCCGTAGGCCGCCGCGGCGACGAGCCCGGCGGGCGCCCCTGGGACGGCTCCGGCCACCAGGTACGCCGCGCCGCGCCACGGCCAGGCGGAGGCCAGGAACGGGAGGGGGCGCCGTGTGAGGGCTTCGAGCGCGGTCCTGTTGAGCACCTTGTGACCGTATCCGCTGGTGGGAGGGCGGACAGTAGTGCTGGGTAGAGCATTTTCGCCCACCCGAGCCCGCTTCCGGCACCCCCGCCGGCACGCCCGATCGTCGGGTCCGATCACCGGAGCCGGGCCGCGTGTCGTCAGGCGGTCACGGTGCCCCGGCGTCCGTACCGGTCCGCCACGGCGTCGAACAGCTCCACCGCGCGCCCCAGATCCCCGACCTCCGCCGCCGGCTGCCCGAGCTGCGGGTCGAAGCACTCGAACCCCGACTCGCCCGCCACCACGGCCGCCACCTCGTACAGCAGCCCGACCACCCGGCGGGCCTCCTCGCCATGGGTCCGGTAGGGCACGCTCATCTCCCAGCCGCCCTCCCAGTGATTGACCGAGATGCCGGTGTCCTCGTGATCGAGCTCCCAGTTCGGCGGGTACTCGACGATGCGCACCTCGCCCAGCAGCTCGCGGGTGCGGCCGACGATGTTCTCCCACGCCGCAAGGTCGGGCCGCAGCGGCTCCGCCCGCGCGTCGTCGGCCTCCAGCGCCTCGTCCCAAGACTGGCCGGGGGCGCGGCGGGTGAAGTAAAGGTCGTAGCTCATGGGGGACGAAGGTACTAGGTGCCGGATCTTGGTGGTTACGTGCGGAACGTCAGGCCCTCGAACGCACCCGACGTCCGCCATCGGTCGATGTAGGCGAAGTACGCCACCGCCCCGTGTGGATGGCCGACGTTGAGCCGGTCCTTCATGCCGAGGTCCCGGCCTTCGTTGTTGTAGTAGCCCGGGGTGCAGTCGGGGGAGCCGAGCATGCGGCCGGCGCCGGACAGCAGCAGCTCGACCCAGCCCTGCTCGGCCTCCGCCGACGCCTCGACCTGGGCGTACCCGTGCTCGACCGCGTGTTTGACGGTCGCGGCGATGGTCCTGCCCGCCTCTGTCAGGTTGTGCGGGATGTTGGAGATGAGGTTGGCGCCCTGCGTCGGCTGCACGAGGAAGGCGTTCGGGAAACCGTGCACGTGGATGCCGTGCAGCGTGCGCATGCCCCGCTCCCAGTGCTGCGACAGCCGGACCCCGTCGCGCCCGGTCAGGTCGTAGCCGGCGCGGCGGGTGTAGTCGGTGCCGACCTCGAAGCCGGAGGCGTAGATCACGCAGTCGACCTCGTACTCCCTCCCCGCCGCCAGCACGCCTTTCCCGGTGATCCGCGTCACGCCCTTGCCGTCGGTGTCCACGAGGTGGGTGCCGGGCACGTTGAACGCCTGCAGATATTCGTCGTGGAAGCAGGGCCGCTTGCAGAGCTGGCGGTACCACGCCTTCAGCCGCCGCGCGGTCTCCGGGTCACGCACGATGCTGTCGACGCGGGCGCGGATCTCCTCCATCTTCTCGAAGTCGGAGTCCTCGAACGCGGCCAGCATGCTCTCCTGGGTGAGCTCACTTCGCGGGATGGCGCTGACCTTGGAGCGGTAGCGGCGGGCGATGTCGGTCCAGCCGTCCATCACCAGGTCCTCGTCGGCCGCGCCGCCGGTCTGGTTCGCGGTGAAGTTCTCCAGCCAGCGCTGCTGCCAGCCGGGCGTGGCGATCGTGGCGAACCAGCCGGGGTCGGTCGGCCGGTTGTCGCGTACGTCCACAGAGGAGGGCGTGCGCTGGAAGACGTACAGCTCGGCGCAGGCCCGCGCCAGGTGCGGGACGCACTGCACGGCCGTGGCACCGGTGCCGATGACGGCCACCCGCTTGTCCGCCAGCCGGTCCATGGGCGCGCCCGAGGGGTCGCCGCCGGTGTAGTCGTAGTCCCAGCGGCTGGTGTGGAACGAGTGGCCGCCGAACTCCTCGATCCCCCGGATCCCGGGCAGTTTCGGCACGTGCAGCGGGCCGATGCCCATGGCGACGAACTGGGCGGTGAACGCGTCGCCCCTGTTGGTTCTGATGGTCCAGCGGGAGCGGGCCCCGTCCCAGGTCAGGTCCAGGACCTCGGTGTGGAACAGGGCGTTGTCGTACAGGCCGAAGTGTTTGCCGATGCGGCGGCAGTGTTCGAGGATCTCGGGGGCGTGCGCGTACTTCTCGGTCGGCATGTGGCCGGTCTCTTCGAGCAGCGGCATGTAGACGAACGACGCCGTGTCGCACTGGGCGCCGGGGTAGCGGTTCCAGTACCAGGTGCCGCCGAAGTCGCCGCCCTTCTCGACGATGCGCACGTCGTCGATACCGGCCTCCTTCAGCCTGGCTCCGGTGACGAGCCCGGCGAAGCCGCCGCCGATGAAGGCGACGGTCACGTGGTCGGTCTTGGGGTCGCGCTCGGTCATCGGGGTGTACGGGTCGTCGAGGTAGTGGGCGAAGCGGCCGGTGAGGCGGAGGTACTGGTCGTTGCCGTCCGGCCGGAGCCGCTTGTCGCGCTCTTCGCGGTATTTGCGGCGAAGGGCGTCCCTGTCGATGGCCGGGCGCTCTGTCATGCATCCCTCCGGAGGCGGGGACGGGGCGACAACAATTCCAGAATGTCATTCGGAAATGGCCTCCGACAAGCTCCGCGCCCCGATTGCCGCAGCCGGCCGTTCGTCGGCCGTTCGTCGGCCGTTCGTCGGCCGTTCGTCGGCCGTGGCGAGGTGCGGTGAGCGGTCGCGGAGGAATGGGATGAGCGGCCGTGGAGGGGCACAGCGAAACGGCCGATCACCTGAGCGAGATGTCCACTATTGTGGTGGCTCGGACACACGGAGGAAGCGGATCATGCTGGCCCATCGCGCCCTGGTGATCGCCATGTTGCCGGCGATCGGGCTGCGCGTGCTGACCGTGCTCGGTTTCCCTCCCGCCATCCTCTTCTACGGCGACTCCTTCGCGTTCCTGCGCGAGGAGCTGACGCCCGGAACGACGCGGCCGTCCGGATACTCCCTGCTCCTCGCCGTGCTGCGGCCCGCGCACAGCC
This sequence comes from Nonomuraea maheshkhaliensis, assembly GCF_039529435.1. Lineage (NCBI taxonomy): Bacteria > Bacillati > Actinomycetota > Actinomycetes > Streptosporangiales > Streptosporangiaceae > Nonomuraea > Nonomuraea maheshkhaliensis. Next base: position 17,373 of record NZ_BAAAMU010000006.1, on the reverse strand, counting down.
TCACCCTGGTCACGGTCCTGCAGCACCTGCTCGGGCTGGCGCTCGCGGTCGCGGTGTACGCGCTGCTGCGCCGCCGCGGCCTGCCGGGCTGGGGCGCCGCGCTGCTGGTCACCCCGCTGCTGTACGACGAGTTCCTCCTGCTGCTCGAACACATGATCATGGCCGACGCGGTCTTCGTCGTGCTCGTCACGGCGGCCGTCACGCTCATCGTGTGGCGCGTCTCGCCGACCACGGCGGCCGTGGGCGGGCTGCTGCTCGGGCTGGCCGGGATCACCAGGACGGTCGGCCTGCCGCTGCTCATCCTGACCGCCGCCTACCTGCTGATCAGGCGGTACGGCTGGCGCCCCCTCGTCGCCCTGCTGATCGCCGGGGCGATTCCACTGGGCGCGTACGCCACCTGGATGAAGGTGGAGAAGGGCAAGTTCGGCCTGACCGAGGCCGACGGCAACTTCCTGTGGTCGAGGACCATGAGCTTCGCCGACTGCGCGGTGATCAAGCCGCCGGAACGACTGGCCGTGCTCTGCCCCGATATGCCGGTGGCGCAGCGGCCCTATCCGCCGCACTGGCTGTGGGAGAGCTTCTCGCCCCTGCTCAAGGTGCCGGGGGCGGCCAACCGCAACCAGCTGGCCGGCGAGTTCGCCAGGCAGGCCATCCTCGCCCAGCCCGGGGGCTACCTCGGGGCCGTCGCGACGGATCTCACCCAGTTGCTGCGCTGGGAGCGGACGGCCGTGGACGAGAAGACGCCGTACAAGCTGCCCGTCTCCGAGCGGCCCATCAGCGAGTCCGTACGCGGCGTGGCCGAGTCGTACGAGGCCGGGCCGGCCGCGACGCGGGTGGTGGAGCCGTTCGCCGGGTGGCTGCGGGCGTACCAGCGGTTCGGGTACGTGCCGTTCCCGCTGCTCATGCTGGCCCTGGTCGGCGCGCTGGTGGCGGCGCCGCTCCGGCGGCGCTGGGACGCGCTCCTGCCCGGGGTCGCCGCGCTCGCCCTGGTCGTCTCGCCGCCGTTCCTGGCCGCGTTCGACGTCCGGTACGTGATCCCGGCGATCCCGCTCGTGTGCCTGACAGTGGGGCTGACCTTCGCCGGCGCCCGGACCCCGTTCATCGGCCGACGGGCGGGGGCCGAGCAACGCGAACCGGCCGAGGTCGCGTAGCCACAACGCGAAACGGCGTGCTGGCATGCCTCCAGCAGCCGGTGTTACCGTTGCACCTGTCACAGCGCACTTACACGTGATGGGAACCTATGACGGAGGCCGGGCCGACAGGTGACGACCTGGTCGAGATGCTGGCGGCGCTGGCCAACCCCCTGAGGCTGCGCATCGTCGCGCAACTGGCCGCCGGACGCGACTACGTGAGCCACCTGGCCCGCGTGATCGGCATCAGCCGCCCGCTCCTGCACATGCACCTGCGCCGGCTGGAGGCCGCCGGTCTGATCGCCGGCAGCCTGGAGCTGTCGGACGACGGCAAGGCCATGAAGTATTACCAGGTCACCGACTTCAGCCTGCACCTGACCGCGTCGACACTGGCCGAGGCGGCCAAGTCACTCACCATCCCCGACCCCGCCGAGGGTCCCGGACGTTAGGAGCCCTCCCGATGCCCATGGCCTGGCCCGAGGTGATCTTCTTTCTCGGTGTGCTGATCCTCGTCACGTTTCTCATCAGCGTGGTCATCGTGGGCCTGTTCGAGTCCCGCAAGTCCAAGCTTCAAGCCGCTCAGACGGACGACCTGCGCCGGCTCGTGCAGCGCTTCGAGCAACTGGCCGAGAACACCATGGACGCCCAGCAGCGAGTGGCCGCCGACCTGGCGGAACTACGCGCACGCACCGCCACGATCGAGCAGATCTTACGGACGGTGGAGTAAGCCGAAGGCCGACGGTCAGGGGCGGCCGGGCCGGTCCGCGTCGAAGCGGGCCACGAAGCGGCGCTGCCAGGGGGTCTCGACGGCGTGCCTCGCGTAGTGCTCGCGGACGTAGGCCACCGCCTGGTCAGAGGGCACGCCGTCGAGCACGGCCAGGCAGGCCAGGGCGGTGCCGGTGCGGCCGCGCCCGCCGCCGCAGGCGATCTCGACGCGCTCGGACCCGGCCCGCTCCCACGCCTCGCGCAGGGCCTCGACGGTGGCCGCCCGGTCGGCGGGAAGCCAGAAGTCGGGCCAGCGTAACCACCGGTGCTCCCACTCGACCGGTGGCGGCGGCTTGCCCAGCAGGTAGAGGGCGAAGGCCGGCAGCGGCCCCGCCGTCAGCCCCTATCGCAGACCCCTGCCCCGGACGAGACGCCCCGAGGGCAGCCTCAGCACTCCCTCGGCAGCGGGTTCCCACGTCATGACCCGAGGCTAGCCCGCCCGCACGGCCCGCCCCCGGCCGTTCATCCCAGAGCGGACAGCGGACGGTCCCGTTCATCCCAGAGCGGAACCGAACCGTCCCAGCTCATCCCGAGGCGGACACCGCGCCGCCCCGGCCGGTCAGCGGTTCGACCGGTTCAGCCGGGCCGGCGAGCAGGCCGATCAGTGGGTACGGCCGGCCCGTCCTCGGTCGCGGCGGAAGATGCCGAACTCGGCGACGAGCCCCAGCAGGGCACCGCCGCCGAAGGCGATCAGCTCGTCCGCTCCGAGGGCGGGGTTCCGGTCCATCAGCAGCGTGACGAGCACGTTGCCGACGACGATCCCCGCGATGAGCAGGGCGATGAGCCGGACGGCCGGGACGACGGATGCCGGTCATCACTCATCAGGATGCCCTTTCCGGTGGGCGGAAGACTCTATATGTAGACAGCCCACTTGTCCCAAGACTGGGGCGAGCGCCCTGCCGGGAAACCAGTCCTGCCCGGGATCCAGTCCCGCTCGGGAGTCAGCCCTGCTCAGCGGAGTCCCTACGTCAGTGCCGCCCGGCCCACGCGGCCAGCCGGCTCAGGAAGGTCCTGGTCGTGGACAGGTGCTCGTCCTCGGCGACCAGCACGGCCGCGTGGAAGGCGTGCGGCATCCCCTCGTACACGTCGAGGTCCACCGGCGTGCCCGCCGCCGACGCCGCCTCGGCGAAGCGGCGTACATCCGGCAACAGGATCTCGTCGCCCCCGACCGACAGCAGGAGCGGCGCGAGCCCGCGCAGATCGCCGTAAGCGGGCGACTGCGGCGCCTCGTCGGGGCGGGCGCCGGCGAGGTACTGGACGGCGATCGGCTCCATGATGGACGGGTCGATCGAGTCGCGCCCGCCACCCTCGCCCGGCGCGGGGAACGAGGTCGCGAAGTCGGTGATCGGCGAGACGGGGACGGCTCCGCCGGGCATGGGAGCCCCGGCGGCGGCGAGCAGCAGCAGGGCCGACAGGATCAGCGTGGCGCCGGCCGACTCGCCGACCAGCAGGATCCGCCCGGCCGGCACCCCCTGGGCGAGCAGCCCCCGGTACGCGGCCAGCACGTCCTCGATCGCGGCCGGGTACGGATGGGCGGGCGCCAGGCGGTAGTCCACGGCGTAGACAGGGCGGCCGGTGGCCTTGGACAGGCGGTGAGCCATGATCCGTTCCATCGGCGGGTTGCTCATGGAGAAGCCGCCGCCGTGCACGTACAGGGTGACGCCGGCCTCCAACGTGCGGTCGCCGGCCGTGACCCAGGTGCCGGGCACACCGCCGACGGACGGCAGCACGGGGTCGAGGCTCGCGTCGCCGTCGAGCGACGGCGGGGCGGAGAACAGCCCGCTCATCTGGGCACGGACGCCGTCCGCTTCCTGCGGGGTGGCGGGGATGTGGGTGATGTTCATGAGAAGGAGGTCCTTTCGATCACCCGAGGCACGCGGGCACACAGGGCGCGCGGGCACACGGGCACGCTGAGATGACCGCGAAGAATCGCGGTGGGAAGGCCGAAGCCGCGAAAACGCGGTGAAAGAGCCGGTAACCGGGAAAGTGCGGTTATAGCCGGAAACGGCGCATCATCATCGCCCGGACAGCACGCACCGACCTGATCGGTACGCCGACAACACCTGACCGGTACGCCGACAACACCTGATCAGTGCATCGGAAAAGAGCCGGTCAACCGGGGGATGACGCGCGGGCGCCGAGTGCTCAGGCGCGACCTGTGACGTGTGAGTCCACGATGATCATCCCCTTGGTCAACGGTGCCGCCCACCCGCCGACGTCCTCCCGATCGGCGTCACACGACACGCCCGGCCATTGAAGCGGCGCCCGCCCCCGGCTGTCAACAACTCGCTCGACCGCGTACCGAGAAGATCGCTACGCTGTCGGCCATGCGGGACGGTGTCTATCGTTACAACGAAGAGCGCTGGCAGGCCCTGGTCGCGGCGGACGCCCTGTTCACCAGGCCCATGCTCGACCTCGACCAGCACAGCGCCCGCGCCTATCTCGGCCTCGAACGGCTGGGCCTGCCCGGCGACATGGAGGGCGCGAAAGTGCTCTGCCTGGCGAGCGGAGGCGGCCAGCAGTCCGCGGCCTTCGCCCTGCTCGGCGCCGACGTGACCGTCTTCGACATCTCCTCGGGCCAGCTCGAACGCGACCGCCAGGCCGCCGACCACTACGGCATCGTCGTCCGTACCGTCCAGGGAGACATGCGGGACCTGTCGGCCCTCGGCGGCTCCGCGTTCGACCTCGTCTGGCATCCGTACTCGCTGACCTTCGTCCCCGACGCGCGGGTCGTCTTCCGCGAGGTGGCCGGGGTCGTCGCCGAGGGCGGCCACTACTACCTGATGTGCGCCAACCCGTTCTACTCCGGGATCACCCACCACGCCTGGAACGGCGCCGGCTACACGCTCGACCAGCCCTACACCGACGGGGCCGAGACGAGCTACCCCGACCAGGACTGGGTCTACGAGCGCGAGCCCGGCGGCCGGGCCGTGCAGCGGCCCAGGGAATACCGGCAGACGCTGAGCCGCATCGTCAACAGCCTGGTCGCCGAGGGCTTCACCCTGCGCTTCCTGGCCGAGGTCGACGACGGCGATGCCGAGGCGGAGCCGGGGAGCTGGCACCATTTCATGGCGGTGGCTCCGCCGTGGCTGGAGTTCGTCTGGCGGCGTTGAGCACTACGACTCCTCCTCGGTGAAGACGACCTCGCGGCGCCGGCGGATCGCGGGCAGCACGGCGACGACGAGCGCCGCCACGGTCAGGGCCAGGAGCACCGCGGAGATCGGCCGGGTCAGGAAGACCGACGCGTCGCCGCGGGAGATGATCAGCGCCCGGCGCAGGTTCTCCTCCAGCAGCGGCCCGAGGACGAAGCCGAGCAGCAGCGGCGCCGGCTCGCAGCCGCACTTGATCAGGACGTAGCCGAGGAGCCCGAAGAAGACGATCGCGTAGACGTCGTAGGCGTTGAAGCTCAGCGAGTACGTGCCGATCGACGCGAACAGGATGATCATCGGGAACAGCACCTGGTACGGGATGTGCAGCATGCGCACCCAGATGCCGATCAGCGGCAGGTTCAGCAGCACGAGCAGCACGTTCCCGATCCACATCGACGCGATCAGGCCCCAGAACAGCGCGGGCTCGTCCGTGATGACGTTCGGTCCCGGGGTGATGCCGTGCACGATGAACGCGCCGACCATCAGCGCCATCACCGGGTGGGCGGGCAGGCCCAGGGTGAGCAGCGGGATGAACGAGGTCTGCGCGGCGGCGTTGTTGGCCGACTCGGGGCCTGCCACGCCTTCGATCGCGCCGCTGCCGAACTCGTGCCGCCGCTTCGAGATCCGCTTCTCGACGGCGTACGAGGTGAACGAGGCCAGCACGTGGCCGCCACCGGGCAGGACGCCGAGCGCGGCGCCGAGCCCGGTGCCGCGCAGGATGGGGCCGATGATCCTGCGCCGGTCCTCGCGGGTGGGCCAGAGGTTCTTCACCCGGCCGACGATCGCCGTGCGGGTCTGCTCGTTCTCCAGGTTGCGCAGGATCTCGGCCAGCCCGAACATGCCGACGGCGACGGAGACGAAGTCGATGCCGCCGTACAGTTCGCGCTGGTCGAACACGAAGCGGGGGGTGCCGGTGTAGATGTCCTGGCCGACGGTGCCGAGCAGGACGCCGAGCGCGATCATGGCCAGCGCCTTGAGCGCCGTGCCGCGGGCCAGCGCGATCGAGACGATCAGGCCGAGCAGCACCAGCGCGAAATACTCGGCCGGCCCGAACTGCAGCGCGACGCGGGCCAGCGGCGGGGCGGCGACGGCGAGCGCGACGGTGGCGATCGTGCCCGCGATGAACGACCCGACCGCGGCGGCGGCCAGCGCCGCGCCGGCCCGGCCCTGCCTGGCCATCTCGTGCCCGTCGAGCGCGGTGACGGCCGCCGACGACTCGCCGGGCAGGTTGATCAGGATGGCGGTCGTCGAGCCGCCGTACTGGGCGCCGTAGTAGATGCCGGCCAGCATGATCAGCGCGGTGACCGGCTCGAAGCTGAACGTGATCGGCAGCAGCATCGCCACCGTCGCCGTCGGACCGATGCCGGGCAGTACGCCGACCGCCGTGCCGAGCAGCACTCCCACGAAGCAGTAGAGGACGTTCTGGACCAGGAGGGCGGTGGAGAAGCCCAGGGCGAGGTTGTCGAGGAGTTCCATGCCTCAATCCGGAAGCCGCGTCAGAATCCCAGCCACGGGCCCACGAGCGGGATCCGCAACTGGAGTCCGACGACGAAGATGAGCGTGCTGGCCGCGGTCAGCCCGGCCGCCACGGCCACGGCCATGAGCGGACGTACGCGCGTGCTGGCCAGCGTGGTGAGCAGGGCCGTCACCGCCGACGTCGGCACGAACCCGAGGCCGCGTACGGTGAAGCCGAAGAACACGACCGCGACCGTGATGGCGGCGACCGCCCGCCACGGGACCGGCCCGAACGTGATCACCTCTCCGGCGACGAGGCCCTTGACCACGATGGCGAGGCCGAGCCCGGCCACGATCAGACCGACCAGCAGCGGGAAGGCTCCGGGGCCCATCCGCAGCGGGGTGCCCAGCTCGTAGCCGAGCGACCCCGCGACGAACGCGCCACCGATCAGGACGAAGATCCCCCCGGCGAGGACGTCGGGGAGAGACCGGCGGCGCTCCACTCAGGAGGCCTTCACGCCGGCGTCGGCGATGACCTTCGCCCAGGTGCCGAGCTGCTCCTGGAGCTTGGTCAGGTGCGCCTGCGGCGTCGCGTCCGCGGCCGGGACCGGGGCGGTGCCGAGCTTGGCCATCTGGTCGATGACCTTCTGGTCGGTCAGCGCCGCCTGCAGCGCCTCGGACAGCTTCTGGACGACCTCCTTCGGCGTGCCCTTCGGCGCGTAGAGACCGTGCCAGACGCTGACCTTGAGATCGGGCAGCCCGCCCTCGGTCGTGGTGGGCAGGTCGGGCAGGCTCTTGACCCGCTCAGGCGTGGTGACCGCGTACGCCTTGACCTCGCCCGCCGTGATCTGGCCGCTGGTGTTGGTGGTCTGGTCGCACATGAAGTCGACCTGGCCGCCGACGAGGTCGGTCAGCGCGGGCCCGGTGCCCTCGTACGGGACCTCCTGCAGTTTGACGCCGGAGGCGCTCTGGAAGAGCAGGCCGCACAGGTGGGAGGCGGCGCCGATGCCGGCGTTGGCCAGCGTGACCTTGCCGGAGTTCGCCTTCACGTAGGTGACCAGCTCCTGCAGGGTCTTGGGCTCGAAGTCCTTGCGGGCGACGATCGTCATCGGCACCTCGGTGACGAGGCCGATCGTCTCGAAGCTCTCGACCGGCTTGTAGCCGAGGTTCTGGTAGAGCGCGGGCGCCGTGGACATGCCGATGTGGTGCATCAGCACGGTGTAGCCGTCGGGGTCCGCGCGCGAGACCTCGCCGGCGCCGACGGTGCCGCCCGCGCCCTCGACGTTCTGCACGACGATCTTGCCGCCGAGCTTGGCCGCCATCGGGGTGGCGATCAGGCGGGTGACGGTGTCGGTCGGGCCGCCCGCGCTGAACGGCACCACGATCGTGATGTTCTGCTCCGGGTAGCCGGCGCCGGTCGCGGCCGTCGTGCCCCCGCCCGTGCCGCCGTTGCCGGAGCAGGCCGCGACGAGCGTGACCACACCGATCGCGGTGATCATCCGCGTGGCGGTCCTGTACCTGCTGAACGTTCTCATGTCGCGGCCTCCTCGTCAGCGCATGCGCATTTGTCGGTGAGTGCGCCGACTCAGTGTCGAATGGCGGGGGCGCGGATGGTGTCAGAGGAATCCCAAGGAATGTGCGAGATGTCAGAGAAATCCCAAGAACTCAGGGGCTAACGCCGGTGACGACGCGGGTCGTACAATCCGGTATGCGGATCACCATCATCGAGGATGACGACCGCGTGGCGCGGGGCCTGGTCACGGTCCTGGCTCAGGCGGGTTTCGAGGTCCATCGCCTGGCCACCGCGGCCGAGGCCGTGCGCGCCGCACCGTCCGACGTGGTCCTCGTCGATCTGGGCCTGCCCGACGGCGACGGGCTCGACGTGATCCGCAAGCTGCGCGACCGCCCCGAGACCGCCGTCATCGCCGTGACCGCCCGCTCGGAGGAGCACGAGCGGGTCCGCGGCCTGCGCGCCGGCGCCGACGACTACATCGTCAAGCCGTTCGGCATCCCCGAGCTGCTGGCCAGGATCGACGCCGTCCTGCGGCGCACCCGCGTGGCCCGCGCCCTGAGCCATCCCGACGAGCCGCTCGTCCTCGGCCCCATGCGGATCGGCGTCGGCACGCGCGAGGTCACCGTCGAGGACACGCCCGTGACGCTGACCCGCAAGGAGTTCGAGCTGCTCCTGCTGCTGGCCCGCCGGGCGCCCAACGTGGTGAGCCGCGACGTCATCCTCGACCAGATCTGGGGCGCGACCTGGGAGTCCTCCAGCCGCACCCTCGACACCCACATCGCCGCGTTACGCCACAAGGTCGGGCCCGCCGTCATCATCCGGACGATCCACGGGGTCGGATATCGGCTCCTGGCCGACCATCCGGAGCTGATCGGCTGACCTCCCGTGCATCGTCGCCTGCTGGTCGTCCTCGTGCCCCTCGCGGTGCTGCTCGTCGCCGCGCTCGGGGTGCCGCTCAGCGTCAGCGTGGCCGAGCGGGAGATCCAGGAGACGTACGTCGACCGGCTCAACGACGTCGGCAGGTTCGCCTCCCTGGCAGAGACCGCGCTTTCCACCGGCCGCACCGAGGCGCTGCACCGGGAGCTGGCTCGCTACCACGAGCTTTACGGCATCCCCGTCGCGGTCATCGACACCTCGGGCACGGTGCTGATCGGGCCGGTCGGCGCGTACCAGAAGGCGGCCAGGAACGAGCCCGCGCTGCCCCGCATCGTGACCGCGGCGCTGGCCGGGACGCGGCCGGAGCCGTCAGGCGACTGGACGCCGTGGGACGACTCCGCGCTCGTGGTCGCCGAGCCCGTGGGCCGCGACAGCGAGGTCGTCGGCGCCGTCGTGACCATCTCCGACCTGTCGAAGACCCGGCAGGGCATCCTCCTCCAGTGGGCCCAGCTCGCCGCGCTCGGCCTGCTCCCCCTGATCGCACTGACGGCCGTGGCCTGGCCGGTGTCGGCGTGGGTGCTGCGGCCTGTGCGCGAACTGGACGCGGCCAGCTCACGCATCTCCCAGGGCGACCTCACCACCAGGGCCGACGCCGAGGCGGGCCCGGTCGAGCTGCGGCGGCTGGCGGAGTCGTTCAACACCATGATGGACGCGGTCGAGAACGCCGTGCAGCGGCAGCGGGCGTTCGTCTCGGACGCCTCGCACCAGTTGCGCAACCCGCTGACCAGCCTCCGGCTCGCCGTCGAGAGCCTGGAGCCCCACCTGCGGCGGAACGGCGATGGGCGTCAGGTGTACGACGTCGCCGTGGACGAGCTCAAGGCGATGCAGCGGATGCTGAACTCACTGCAGGCCAGCGCCCGGATGGAGAGCATCAGGACGGCGTCACCCGTCGATTTGGACGCGGTGCTGGCGACCCGGGTGGAGCGGTGGCGGGCGTTGACGGCGACGGCGGGGCAGACCTTGACGGTCGAGGTGCCGGCCGGGTTGCGGCTGCTGGAGCCGCCCGGGGGGCTGGGCAGCATCCTGGACGAGCTGATCAGCAACGCGTTGCGGTTGTCGGACGCGCGGCTGGTTGCGGTGAGCGCCCGCGTCACCGGCGGGTCGGACTCTGGTGGGCGCGTGGAGATCGCCGTCCGGGACGACGGCCAGGGGATCGACGTGTCAGAACGGGCCCAGGCGGTGCGGCGGTTCTGGCGGTCGCCGCGGCATCAGAACGTGCCGGGGACCGGGCTGGGGCTGGCGATCTGTGCCGATCTGGTGGGGGCTGCCGGGGGTGAGCTGCGGCTGGAGGACGGCCTGCCTCGGCCCGGCGGGGACGGGCACGGCTTCGCGGCGGTCGTCGCGCTGCCGGTCGTGACCGAAACGGGCTGAGGCTGGTGGCTCATGGCTCGCGCTGGCCTCAGCGTTCGCGTTCAACGGTGATGGTCAGCGTCTGCGTTCAGCACTGAACGGTCAGCGTTTGCGTTCTCTGAACCAGGCGGCCGCGCCCGGGTGCAGCGGGGCCGAGGCGGTGGCGATCCCGGTGCGCACGTTGATCTGCCAAGCCTCCGGAACGGCCTCGGCCTCGTCGCGGCTGGCCGAGGTGATCGTGCGGGTGTGCGTGAAGATGGTGTCGGTGATGGCGTACACCAGGCCGGCGGGCAGATCGTCGCGGGCGAGCAGCACGTTCGGCACCGCCACGGTACGGGTGGCAGGCACGCCCGTGTAGGCGGTCGCCGGGATCATGGCGGGCGCGTACGGGCCGGGGAACGCCGTGAACAGCCCGTCCGCCTGCGCGTCCATCGGGATCAGCCGGATCGCGTGCCGCTGCGCCAGCTCCGTGATGGCCGGCGTCGGGACGCCGGTCAGGGAGAACATCGCGTCGATCGCGCCGTCGCGCAGCGCCGCCGCCGACTCGGCCTGGCTGAGGTAGCGGCTGTCCGTCTCCACCCGGCCGAGCCGCAGCAGCCGCAGCGAGGTGAACTCCGTGCCCGAGTCGCGGGCACCGAGGGAAATGCGCTTGCCCTGAAGGTCACGAAACTTCTCGATCTTCGACCCGGCCATCACCACCAGGTGCAGGTGGCTGTCGTACAGACGGCAGATCGCCGAGAGCCCGCGCGGCGCGCTGCCGTCGGCCGTGATCAGGGCGTCGAGGCTGGTCAGGCCCAGGTGCACCTCGCCCGCCCGTAACATCTGGATGTTGTCGGTGGACGCCCCGCTCGGGACGGTGACCACCGTGGTGCCGGGCACCTGCTCGGAGATGTGCGCGGCCAGCGCCCCGCCGATGCGCCGGTACACCGCGCCCGCCGGTCCGGTGGCGAGGCGTAAGTCGGTCACGCCGGCGGTGGAGCGCGGGGAGGAGCAGCCCGCGAGCACGCCTCCGGCGGCCAGCAGCACCGCCCGCCGGCTGAGCCGCGACCCTTCGCCCGCCATACGGACGGCCGCCTTCGCGCTCGCTCCGCCTGTCCTACGGACGGACATCTTCGCGCTCACTTCGTGAACCCGCCGGACCTGCTCCACCGCAACACGGACGATCCGCGCTTGAAGGTGATCTGGTTCCCGCCATCGCCCGCCGAGATCCGCTCCCAGCCGTCGAAGCTCCGCGTCAGATGGTGCGCCCACGTGCGCAGGTCCCCCACGCCCACGGCGGCGATCGACTCCATCGGCGGCTCGCCGTCCGAGCAGTAGACGCCGAAGTCCGCGATGGCCGCGACGGTCTTTCCGAAGGCCCGGAGCTCGATGCCCTGGCACGCCTCGGTCCTCGTGCCGTAGATCAGGCGCGGCCGCGTCCACGTGCCGGTCGGGCCGCTGGAGTGCTGCTCGTAGAGGCCCTTGCCGCGCCGATAGTGCATGGCCACCCGCCGGCCGTCGTCCAACTCGGCCATGGCGTTGTACGGATCGCCTTCGCCGTTCCAGCGAATGTCGCTCTTGCGCAGCCCGACATCGGCGGGCGGTGCGGAGGTGGCCGGCGCGGAGGGGGTCGTCGCGGCGGGCGTCGCCCGTACGCTCACAGGCTCCTGACCGCCGCACCCCGCCGCCACCAGCACAAGGACCCCGGCGAGCGCCAGAGGCTCGATCCTGTTCATTCCTGATCACCTTCGCTCTGTTCAGGGGCCGGACTCGCCGGGGCGGCGGCGTCGAGTGCCGGGGCGAGCGGCGACAAGGCGGCCCGCATCAGGCCGGGCAGCGAGCCGGACGGCACCACCAGCCCACTCGCCGACGCGCCGGCCGAACACAGCCAGGAGCGGGGCGCGA
>NZ_BAAAMU010000006.1:0-5181 GCF_039529435.1 Nonomuraea maheshkhaliensis | reverse complement strand
GCCCCGCCCCCCCCCCCCCCCCCCCCCCCCGCCCCCCCCGCCGACGACAGCCAGGACCGGAGCGCGAGCTTGGCCGCCGTGCCGACGCAGGCGGCCAGCACCTCGGCGGTGAGCCGGTCCATGCCGCCCGTGCGCTCGACCAGCGCCCCCGCGAGCGGCCCGGCCAGCGACCCGGCGGTCTCGGCATACGTTTCCCGCAGCGCGGGGCTGGCCGTGATCATCAGCAGCGCGTCCCGCGCCTCGTCGCCCGGATCCGTGAACTGCTCGACGACGGCGTCGATCACGGCCTCGGACAGGCTGACGCCGGCCGGCCGGGCGGTCACGGCCGCGGCGATGCGCGACTCCCTGTCCGCGGTGACGGCTGCGACGATCGCCTGCTCACGGCTGGAGAAGTAGTTGTTGTACGTCCTCGGGGACACGCCGGCGGCCTCGGCGATGTCGTCCACGCGGACGTTCTCCGGCCCCTGCTCCAGCGCGAGCCGCAGGGCGGCGACCCGCAGCGCCTCCCTCGTGGCCTGCTTCTTCCGCTCCCGCAGCCCCGGACGGCGTGTAGTCACCCCTCCACCCTCCCAGGATCGCCTACTCCCGCGCAAATTTACGTCCACGCAATTTTGCGTGCACGCATCTTTTTGCGGTACGGTCGAGCCGCCATCCCCGGTACGAAAGGACCCACCCCATGCGAGCCAGAGGCATCGCCTACGACACCGGCTTCATCGGCCTTCCCGGCCACCCCAGCTCCCGCGAGCCCTTCGACCCCGACGTGGTCCTGCGGGAGCTGACCATCATCCGCGACGACCTGCACTGCGACGCGGTCCACCTCGTCGGCGGCGACCCCGACCGGCTGGAGATCGCCGCGCGTCACGCCGCCCGGCTCGGGCTGGAGGTCTGGTTCTCGCCGTACCCGCTGGAGCTGACTCTCGGCGAGATCCGCACGCTGTTCGCCGACTGCGCGGAGCGGGCCGAGCGGCTGAGGGCTGAGGGGGCGGAGGTCGTGTTCGTGGCCGGCGTCGAGCTGAGCATCATGAACCGAGGGTTCGTCGAGGGCGACACCATCGCCGAGCGGCTCGGCCACCTGCTGGCCGACCCGGACGGCAGGCCGGAACGGCTCGCCGCCGTGAGCACCCGGCTCAACGCCTTCTTCCGCGAGGTCGTGCCTTCCGTACGTGAGCGCTTCCACGGGAAGGTGACGTACGCCGCCATCCAGTTCGAACAGGTCGACTGGGACCTGTTCGACTTCGTCACGCTCGAACTCATCCGCTCCGCCGAGGTCGCCGACCGGTTCCGCGACGGCGTCCGCGCCATCGTCACCGCGCGGCCGAAGCCCGTCGCGATCACCGGCTTCGCCTGCGCGACCTGGCGCGGAGCGGCCGACGTCGCCCCGCGCAGCATGGAGATCGCCCGCCACGACGAGGCCACCGGCCGCACCCGCATCGCCGGCGGGTACGAGCGCGACGAGGCCGGACAGGCCGCGTACCTGACCGAACTGCTCGACATCTTCGACGAGGAGGGCGTCGACAGCGCCTTCCTCTACCTCTTCGCCCTCTACAACTACCCGCACCGCCCCGACGGCGACCCCCGCGACGACCTCGACCTCGCCAGCCCCGGCATCGTCAAGGTCTACGAACCCGGCCGCACCGGCGTCACCTATCCCGGCCTGCCGTGGGAGCCCAAGGAGGCGTTCGCCGCGGTCGCCGCCCACTACGCCCGGCCGGCGCGTGCGGCCGGCTGAACGTCAGGCGAGGAGGTGGCGTGAGCGTTCGGCCGACTCCATGATGTCCAGGCAGACCCTTTCCAGGAACGCCCCGCCCTTGGCCAGCCGCTGCCCCACGGGGCTGTCGGGGTCGAACGTCTCCTTCGCCGCCAGCGCGGCCCGCACCGTCTCCAGCGTCTGCCGGGCGCTGATCATGACCGAGTGGTACCAGGTCTCGTCGTCGACCACGTAGATGTCGCGGCGTCGTCGCGGGTCGCGCTCGCGCCGGACGTACCCCTGCTCGACCAGGAAGTTGACGGCCACGGAGACGGACGCGGGGCTGACCTTGAGCCTGGCGGTCAGCTCGGCCGCGGTGCGTCTGCCGTCCTCGGACAGCAGCAGGTCGAAGTGGACGCGCGCCGTCAGCTTCGGCAGCCCGGTCTTGACCGCGAGCTCCAGGATCTCCGCCTCCACGACGCTGCCCGGCGATTCGTCCGCGCGCGGCGGCGCCGGCGTGCCCCGCCTGGCCCGCCGGACCGTCGCCTGGTGCGCCTGCTGGGGCCGGTAGTCGCCGGGACCGCCGTTGCGGGCGATCTCGCGGCTGACCGTCGACGTCGGCCGGTCGAGCCGCCGGGCGATCTCGGCGTAGGCGAGCCCGCCGGCGAGTCCGGTGGCGATGTGCTGGCGTTCGCGCTGGGTCAACCGTCCTCCTGGCATGCCGTCAGTATTGCCTTCGCTGCCAGTCATTGCAACGCGGCATTGCATTCGCGGACAGCGTCATTGCATCAATTTATCGGCATCTAGCTGGGCAAATGCCTTGTTGTCGATTGACCTCATTCCGAATGCAACGTAGCTTTCATGCTGAGCCGAACACGTACTATCGCGAAAGCAGGCACGGCCATGAGCGAAACCGTCCACACCGCGTCGGCGCTGCCGGCCGCGCGGCCGTCCGGCTGCCCCTTCGACCCGCCCAAGGAGCTGCTCCAGGCGCGCGAGCACGGCCCGATCAGCCGCTACCCCTTCCCCGGCGGACACGAGGGCTGGCTGGTCACCGGCTACGACCTGGTCCGATCGGTGCTGGCCGACCCCCGGTTCAGCTCGCGCAAGGAGCTCATGCGCCACCACCCGCTGATCGACTACGGCGACATCGAGGTCCCTCCGGCGCCGCCCGGCGAGTTCCTGCTGATGGACGAGCCCCAGCACAGCCGCTACCGCAAACCGCTGGTGGGCAAGTTCACCGTGCGGCGGATGCGGCTGCTGACCGAGCGGGTCGAGCAGGTCACCGCCGCGCATCTGGACGCGATGGAGCAGGCCGGGCCGCCGGCGGACCTGGTCACCGCGTTCGCCAAGCCCATCCCCGCCGTCGTCATCTGCGAGCTGCTCGGCGTCCCGTACGAGGACAGAGGCTCCTTCCAGGAGCACATCGACAAGTTCCTCGGCGGGGAGGCGGCCGACGAGGAGCTGTACGCGGCCTACCTCGCCACCCAGGAGTACCTCGCCGAGCTGGTCGCCGCCAAGCGCGCCAACCCCACCGACGACGTGCTCAGCGACCTGCTCGACAGCGACCTCACCGACGAGGAGCTGCGCGGGATGGCGCTGATCCTGCTGTCGGCCGGCTTCGACACCACCGCGAACATGCTGGCCCTGGGCACCTTCGCGCTGCTGCGCAACCCGGAGCAGCTGGCCGCGCTGCGCGCCGATCCCACGCTCACCGAGCCGGCCGTGGAGGAGCTGCTGCGCTATCTGAGCGTGGCCAAGATGTTCACCAGGGTCACGTTGGAGGACGTCGAGCTGGGCGGGCAGAGCATCAAGGCCGGAACGACGCTCCTGCTGTCGTACAGCACCGCCAACCGTGACCCCGAGCGCTTCACCGACCCGCACGTGCTCGACCTCGGCCGGCAGGACGGCGGCCACCTGGCCTTCGGCCACGGCATCCACCAGTGCCTGGGGCAGCAGCTGGCCCGCGTCGAGATGCGGGTCGCCTTCCCCGCGCTGCTCAACCGCTTCCCCGGCCTGCGGCTGGCCGTGCCCGCGGAAGAGATTCCGCTGCGCCCGGAGACCGCCGACATCCACGGGCTCAAGAGCCTCCCCGTCACCTGGGACGCGTGATCCGGTCTATTCGCCCTGCTGCCTGCGGACGATCTCGTCGATCCAGATCGGCGCGAACGGAGACGTGCACCCTGGGGACGTCGGATAGTCCTTGAGCACCTCCAGGCGCTCGCCGATGTCGATGGCACGGGCGCGGTGCTGGGCGTGGTCGATGCCGATCTGGGCCAGACAGTGGTTCATCGCCCACTGCAGGCGATCCGGGGCGTCCCGCATCTCCGCCTCGATGACGTCGAGCAGCGCGGGCAGGTCGAGACCTTCCGGCTTCTTCGCCACCCGTTCGGTGGTCAGTGCCCAGCCGGCACTCGCGACCACCGGATCGGGGTCGGCGAACCAGGCTCGACGCAGCTCCTCGGCGTACGGGCTCTTCCTCACCACGTAGTTGACCAGCCAGTCGTGCACCTTGGGCGCGCGCGTCTGGCGGATCATGGTGTCCAGCTCGGCCCGCGAGAACGCCTTCGGGCGGCAGATGAGCAGCGCGAGCAGCCGGGCCGCGGTGTCGTCGGTCGCCCAGAGCAGGAGGGCGAGGTCGTGCTGCGTCTTCAGGCGCTTGGCGACGGCGCGGAGTTTGCCGAGGTTGACGCCGTGGTCGTCGCCGTGCCGCTCGTTCACCTCACGCGCTCGCGGGTCTTCGAGCTCGGCCAGCTCGGCCATCAGCTCAGCCACCGTCGCCTGAGCTTGGGCAGTCGTCTGGGTTGGGGTCTTGGCCACCGTCGTCCGAGCCACGTCAGCCTCCTGTCCGTTCTGTCCCGTGTCGGCAGCCTACGACGGCGCTCACCCTCCTGCCGTACCGGCTGGAGCCTCCAGACCGCCCGCCAGCCCTTCAAGCCGCCGAACGACCTCGTCGACCGGCACGGAAGTGTCGATCTCGACCGTGCACGTCGCTCTGAGCAGCGGCTCCACGTCGGCCAGGTCCCGCAGGATGGCCGCAC
This sequence comes from Nonomuraea maheshkhaliensis, assembly GCF_039529435.1. NCBI lineage: Bacteria > Bacillati > Actinomycetota > Actinomycetes > Streptosporangiales > Streptosporangiaceae > Nonomuraea > Nonomuraea maheshkhaliensis. The sequence goes on along the minus strand of NZ_BAAAMU010000006.1, from coordinate 453 downwards.
GTTCCTCAGGACGCTTGCCGAAGGGGTTGTTGGTCCTGGCCGCGATGCGGGCCAGCATGATCTCAGCGGGGGCGCTGAGCAGGACGACCTGGTCGAACTGCGGATAGAACCGTCCTTGATTGGACTTGCAGCCCGCCACGAAGAGGGCACCGTCACGATGGCCGGCGAGCAGGTCACCGATGGCCGGCTCCCGCCACACCCAGTCGGCGGTCCCGTCGGGCAGGGTCTCCCAGCGGCTCCACTGGTCGGTATCCGTGTCGACGGCACGATGCCCCCTGGCCGCCAGCGACTCCGACACCGTGGACTTGCCGGTGCCCGACATCCCCGTGATCAAGATCTTCACCATCCGCCGACCCTAAGAAGTCCTAACGCAATGAGGTAAGTCGTCGCCAGCAGATGAGTGCGCAGGCCAGGCTGAGGAAAGCCTCGTGGATGTCGGCGCGGATCTCCCAG